>NZ_JAPVZD010000004.1:0-127798 GCF_041432215.1 Streptococcus sp. 27098_8_70 | reverse complement strand
TCACCAACGTTGGTTACTTCTACTGTTCCGTCAGTTTTCACTTTGAAAGTAATATCTGTTACTTTGAGGTAACCAGTTGGAGCGGCTTCCTCATGGAAAGTATAAGTACCTGGTGCTAAGTTGAGATCTTTAGACTTACCAGCTTCAGATGTCCAGCTTTCTACGGCTGTGCCTTCTGCCTTGTCGCCCTTGTAGATCTTGATTTGAGCTCCTGCAATTTCTGCACCACCAAGGTTAACTTTACTGAAAGTAATGGCTTTTGGACTATCATCGTCTTTATCCGTTACTGTAACAGTTGAGCCGTTGGTTACGACCTTGTTCTCTTCACCCTTAGAGTCTTTTTCACCAACGTTGGTCACTGCCACTGTGCCGTCAGTTTTGACTTGGAAAGTGATGTCCGTTACTTTGAGGTAACCGGTTGGAGCGGCTTCCTCATGGAAGGTGTAAGTGCCTGGAGCCAAGTTGAGATCTTTAGACTTACCAGCTTCGGAAGTCCAGCTTTCTACGGCTGTACCTTCTGCCTTGTCGCCCTTGTAGATCTTGATTTGAGCACCTGCGATTTCTGTACCACCAAGGCTAACCTTACTGAAGGTAATCTTACGTGGAAGGTCATCGTCTTTATCGGTGACTTTAATAGTTGAACCGTCAGTTACAACTGTATTGTCCTCACCTTTAGCATCCTTGGTACCAACATTGGTAACTTTAACTGTTCCGTCATAGTTAACTTTAAAAGTGATATCCGTCACTTTGAGGTAACCAGTTGGGGCTGCTTCCTCATGGAAAGTGTATGTACCTGGTGCTAAGCTCAATTCTTTAGATTTACCAGCTTCGGATGTCCAGCTTTCTACAGCTGTACCTTCTGCCTTATCGCCCTTGTAGATCTTGATTTGGGCACCTGCGATTTCAACCCCACCAAGGCTAATTTTACTGAACGTGATTTTACGAGCTACATCGTCATCTTTATCAGTAACTGTCAGAGTTGAATCTTGGGCTACAACACGATTGTCTTCGCCTTTAGAATCTTTTTCACCTACTTTTGTCACTTCAACAGTACCGTTAGGTTTAACTTGGAAAGTGATATCCGTTACTTTGAGGTAACCAGTTGGAGCGGCTTCCTCATGGAAGGTGTAGATGCCTGGTTCAAGATTCAGTTGCTTAGGTTGGTCAGTTGAAGTCCAGCTTTCTACGGCTGTACCTTCTGCCTTGTCGCCCTTGTAGATCTTAATCTGTGCACCTGGGATTTCATTTCCTCCAAGGTTTACCTTACTGAAGGTAATTGGTTTTGGACTAGTATCCTCTTTATCGGTAATAGTCAGAACTGGACCAGCTGCAAGAACAGTGTCATCAGCTCCCTTATTCTTAATAGTGATAGAACCGTCAGCATTAACAGTATAAGTAATATCTCCTACAATTTGATATCCCTCTGGAGCATTGAACTCTCTTAGAGTGTAGGTCCCTGGTGCCAGCTTAATCACTTTAGAAGTGTCAGCTACAGTAGTCCAGTCTGCAACAGGTGCCTCTTCAAGATTGACTGTATCTCCACTATAGATTTTCAGTTCCGCTCCTGGAATTTCTTTTCCATTTGGATCCACCTTTTTGAAAGTAATCTCTTTTTCAATTGGAGTCTTCGGAGGTGTCTTCTTATTTTCAATTCGACGTTCTACTGATTTGTCTGAACCAAACTCATCTGGAGAAATTTTAATATCTTCAGTTAATTTGTCATAGCCAAGAGGAGCCGTTACTTCACGAATTGTATAGTTGTCTCGCAACAATTTGCCTACACTAGCGTTACCATCAGGACCTGTTGTCAATCGTCCAACAACAGCTTGGTTACGATCACGAATTACTTCAAAAACTGCGCCTTGCAATGGTTGGCCTGCTTCGTCTACCTTATGAATTTTAATGGTGAAAACATATCCTTCCGCAACACCACCTGCAATCTGGTAGGTACGTGTGCTTGTTGATTGTTCATTCTCACTACCATTGTAGCTCATGTTGGCTACGTTCGTGATTTCCTCACCATCGACTAGATCATAATTCGCTTTAGCTCGATACTCGATCATATAACCAAAACCATTAGTATCTCCTAAAGGAAGGGTGAAACCATCACCATTCGCATTTACCACTAGTTGGTTTTTAAAGGTTTCGGTCATATCCCGAGCATTAGTCCATTTCCAGTCTCCGTTATTCCAACTCCAATCTACTTTGTAAATTCGAAAAGTATCTGGTAGGAATGTCATATTTGGAGAAGAGAAAGCATCTTTGATAGTGACATCACTGTAGTTCGCCATATTGCGGTTTACAGTAATGTTATAACGGATTACATTTTTCTCGTCATCCTTGAATTGGAAGGAACTCTTTTCAATTTTAGAGTCGTATTTCCCTGGAGGGCCGTTATAACGGATTTTCCCTGCAAATAGAACTCTATGTCCTACAGTAATGTTGACATCAACGTCTTTTTCTTCTGAAACAACGTCATGGTCAACTCGGACATAGACAAAGAATTTCCCCCTAACGCCAGAATTATTCTCAACAAATTTTGTATAAGTGAGAGTAATTGTTTTGCTAGCTGCATCTAAACGACCAGTAGCTACAAGATTGTTAGAAGCATCTCGTAATTCAATGTCTGAAGAGTTTGAAAATGCAATCTCTGATGGCAATTGAAGTGTTGTTGTATCACCTTCATGCACCGTATTATCTGGCAAAACAAAATCTGCAGTAAGACGGAATTCTTGCCAAATATCCAATCCTTGCGTTAATGCTTCACCAGATTTGTTCTCAACACCAACACTAGTGATCACATCATTATACTCTGTCGCATGTACTTGCGTAAGAGGAGCAAATGATTGGAGAATAACTCCCAAACAAAGAATAAGGATCTGAATCCAAGATCTTATTTTCTTGTTCATTTAATCTTCCTTTCTTATAATATTCAGTTGTAAATGTACAATGTAATAGTAAACTAACTGATTGTCCCCAACTAATCACCATTCTCCTTTTTCAAGCGAAAATTATTAGCCACATTACATCCACATTTTATCATACTATGAAGAAAAAGGCTAGAACTATCAAGCAAATTTTTATAAAAAAATCCAATTTTTTCTTATGGTTTGAAATCGACTTTTTCACATCCGTATATTAACCACCTTATACCTTTTCTTCTCCTATCATCAAAACAGAATCTGGTATATTTTACCGCTATTTTTTAAAAAATAAGTTCATCTCGTTTTCGATACCAGATAATGTTTTTATCATTTTGGGTATCTGATTTCTTAAACGTTAAATTGCTCTAGAGGGAATACTTCTACCCATTAAAAAGACCAGGTTTCCCTGGTCTTTCTGAGATACAATTAGAAGAAATACTGATTCATTCTAGTCTTCTTTTTTACCTTTAGTGGCCACTAGACCTGCACTCAAGCCAAGAAGAGCTAAACCTGCTGCTAGAGCTGCTTGACTTTCTGCACTTCCTGTATTTGGTAACTGTTCTTCTTGAACATGACTAGCTTCACTTGAAACAATTTCTTTTGTATCTGCTTTTTCTGATACTTGTGGTTTTGTAGATTCTTGAGGTACTGGTTTAGTTGTTTCACTAGCCGTACCAACTTCTACAATGCGATCTTGAGCCATGACTTTATCATAGCTTTCTTTTTCAGTTCGCTTGCCATTTTCAACTTCGATCAAGTGAACACGGATACCTTTTTGACCTTCTTGGAGAACACGAGTTTGACCCGCTGGAAGCTGATCATTCTTTTGTTCCTGAACCTTGAAATCAATTGTTTCTTCTTCGATTACAAGTTCTGGTCTGTTAAGGACAAGATTCTTCACTTCGTCTTCTGGAAGAGAAGTTCCTGGTTTAGTTCCAACCAAGACGATGCGGTCTGTCGGTGCCTCTACCACTTCGCGGAGTTTTTCTTCCTTACTTCCACTAGGATTAACCGCTGTGAAGATCCGTTCCTTACCAACTTTTCCTTCTTGTTCTACACGAGTTTCTCCTAGATACAGCGTTGAATCCTTTTTCTCAACTGTCTTGTAAGCCAAATCTTTTTCAACAAATTCGAGTTTTGGAAGTTCTTCTTGTACAGCAGCAACAGTCTTCTCAGAAACTGGTTTTTCCTTAGTCAACTGGATACGGTATTCCTTGACTTGTTTCCCACTTTCTGAAACAAGGCGAACAAGTACTGGAAGGCTATCGTCTCCGCTATCTACAACTGTTGAAGCTACTTGATTACTTTCTTCGACTGAGACTTTTGGACGTTGACCTTTATAGGTGATTTGGTAGTCTTGACGATCTTCAGCGAAGTCAGGAAGCTCTTTTCCATCCACAAGAATTTTTGATTGGGTACTTTCTTGAGGCAATTCACTCGGTGCAAGGAAGGTCATCTCAATCATCGCAACACCGCTCTTGTCTGCTTTACGCTCCATACGCCATCTCATGGCTTTGGCTTTGACAGCTTTAAATGTTACGTTGATTTCATCACCAGCTGCGATGTCTTTATCCGCACGATAAGGAACAGCTTCCCAATTTTCTGGATTGTTAAATGGATGAGCTGCATCGTAGGCTTGGTAGTTTGAATAGTAGGTAGGCACTTCAAACTCTGGGCCAATATAGCGTTCCAAAACGAGTTTAGATGGTGCATCTGTACCACTATCTGCAAAGAAGTGAAGTTTGGCTTGTGCTACAGTCCGTTCTACAATCTTACCATTTTCACGGAAGATTACACCTGCTGATACTTCTGGATTAGAAGATGGTGTTGGAGACCAGTTTGTCCAACGACGATTTTCTGAATGATTTCCGTCATTGAGATAGTCCACACGGTCATGGGAGTTTCTATCAATGTCGTTAGTGGCTGAAGCAAAGGCGCGGTTACTATTTTCATCATAGTCAGGGTTGTCTGAGAGGGCCTCACCAAGTTTGTCTGTCACTCGTACAGTGAACTCAGCAACAAGATCACTACCAAGGACACGGCCTCGAACGGTAAATTGACCTGCTTTTGTCAGCTTATCTGCTGGAACTTCTTCCCATTCCACTGCCAAGTCTTTTGTTTCGTAACCGTCTTTACCTGTGAAGTAAACAGGAACCTTAGTTGGCAATTCAAGCAGTTGCCCTACTTGTAGTAAGCGAGCTTGTTTGACCGCGGCAACTGGTTTACGAGAGAGCAAGTCTTTATTGCTTGTAAAGTGTAGACGGTATTCTCCTAGGATGTCGCCATTTTCAGCCTTTGCGATAACACGAACTGGCTCACCTTCACGAACGCTTGGAACGACGGTAGCGAGACCATTGTTGCTAACACTTGCTGTTACTGCAGGAACTTTTCCATCTACAGACTCAAGGTAGTAGTCTGTCAAATCAGGGTTAAAGTTTGCTAAATCTTTACCGTCAACTTGGATTCTTGTTTGTCCTTGTTTGGCTGCAGCGACTTGTTTCGCAAAAATTTGTACTTCTGTGATAGACGTTCCTTTCTTGCTATCAAGTCGAACCATACGAATGCGAACCGCATAGGTTTCAACTTTATCAAAGCTGAAATGATTCATTTCTCCAGCTTTTAATTGAGCTGGTGCTTTGAGATTGCTTACCTCTTTCCAGTTTGCAGGATCGTTAAAGGCATGGTTTTCCTCACCTACAAAGCTAGGGTTTTTAGGGGCTGTTGGAACGGTCTTACCGACATAATATTCAATCACATAAGACTTCGGTACACCAACTCCGTGGTCTTCGTGGAATCCGACACTTAGATTATCAACTGAACGTTTGCTCAAAATACCTGAATCTCCGAATAGGACACCAACTGAAGCTTCTGGATTACTACGGTTCCAGTTTGTCCAACGGTTAGCTGGGCGGTCATTAAAGGAAATCAATTTATCGTTGACATTTGAAACAGGATCAGTTGGATTTGAGTCTGAAGCAAAGGCAAGTGGCAATTCTGATCCGGTCCATTGGTCAGAAATATTTGCCCCCTTCTCAGTTTGAGCAGATACGCGAACATGAAGTTTAGTTGTTAATTGCGTACCTTCTAGGCGACCATTAACTGTAAAGACACCTTCCTTGGCGTATTGCTCTGGACGAATCGTATCCCATGTAACCTTAGCTGATGAAACGTGACCATTTGAATCGTAGGTACGAACACTTTCTGGTAATTGTGGTGCTTCTGCGATTGGTGTCGTCACACTGACTTCTTCAACTGAAACGATGCCTTCTACAGAGACTTTTGCACGCGCCTCAAGGTCAATACCTTCAACTTTACCTAGAACTTCAAAGGTTTGATAGGAGTCGAGTTTTTCTTTTGGAATGGCTTGCCATGTGACTTTGTGGGCTTTAGGGAAACCTTTGTCATACTCAACTGTTACTGTTGCTGGAAGGCTTGGTTCTTGATGCAAGTCTGTTACTACGTTCACTGGACGAATAGATTGCGCAATCTTCTTCTCTGTGTTGGCTTGGATCGTGAGATCGATTTGACCTCTAGCCCCCTCATATTCTGCTTTGAGAGTGACTGTTCCTGGCCTATGTAACTCAAGCATTCCTTTACGAACTGCGACTTCCCCTTCACCACTTGTAGAGAAGTTTACTTTATCAGCTGGTAAAACTGCTTGTGTTCCGTCTTGATAGTGAGCGAGTACAGACAATTTCACTGTTTGGTCTTCTTTAAGACCGTCAGCTTGCTCCACTTGTAGGCTCAAGTGGTCAATTTTCGGTGCTTCTTCAAGGAATTGAATTGCATAGGTTTGAAGAGGTCCACCATCTTTTGGTTGAACATAGATGCTTGCACGCATGCCGTTTGCTGCACTTGCTTGGACTACAGTAACATCCGCATTTTCAGCACTTGCTACAACTTCTGGCAAGGATGCACCGTAAGCAAGAGTTCGATATTGCATTGGATTTTGAGTAGTAAGACCAGTGACAGATTCGCCACCAACCGTTACAGTTGGTACTGCAGGTGCCACAGGATTGCCTTCTTCTACCACAAGAGTAGCATGAATGGTTTCTCCTCCTAGTTGGCCAGTCATTTGAATACGTGATCCTGCAACTGACAGTTTAGCTTTATCTGCTTCCGAAATCTCCCACTTATCAACTTCGTATTCTTGTACGCTTCCATCCGTAACAGCAATAGAAACGTATTTATCAACAGCGCTCAAGTCTGTTCCTGGAGCAACACGCTTAACAGTTGGAAGCTCATTTGCGATTGCTAGAATTTCGACACGGGCCTCAACTTCGCGTCCGTCTGCCATACCTTTAACAGTCACAACTCCTGCTTGGCTCACATCAACTGAAGACCAAGTGACTGGACGTTTTTCACGACTGCCATCACTGTAGATAAAACCGACTGTCTTCGGCATTTTTGGCTCTTTCTCAATAACAGTACGTACTTTTGGTACTTCTGTACCTAAAACAGTTTTTTCTTGTCCTTCTTTCTTACCTGTAAAGACAGTGACTTGGTCCGATTTCAAGAGATCAGAGTGGGCAGTAAGGGTGAATTTACCTGCTTGCTCAGTTGATTTAACAATGGCAACCCCTTTACCGTTAAAGGCTCTGCGGATCCAACAACCATCAGGTTGTGCCTTGTAGCGTTCACGGCTGGCTTGTTCCCCATTATCAACACCAACCAGTTGACCTTGTCCATGCAATTGGAAACGAACCAAATTATTGGCAGTTGGTACCACATTTCCTTGGCTGTCTACGATTTCATAGTAGATGTAAGTCAAGTCTTTTCCATCTGCAGCGATTGCGTGTTCTTCCTTGATGAGACGAACACCTGCAGGTTGACCTGCAGTGGTAATCTTGTCACGTGCAATTTCTTTACCAGCTTCATCACGAGCTACTGCTTCTAAGGTACCTGGTTGGTAAGCAACCTTCCACTCAAGATAGAGTTCCTTAGCATTGGCACCTTCTTGGTAGGTACGACCATCACTAGTTTGTTTTTTGTTGAACTTTTTAACACCGAGAGATTGACCGTTCAAGAACAATTCAACACTTGCAGCATTAGAGTAAGCGCGAACTGGAATCTTTCCTTGTGCATCTTCTACTTTAGAGGCCAAGTCTCTATTCTCCCAGTTCCAGTGAGGAAGAAGGTGAACCATTGGTTTCTTCTTGACAGAAACCCATTGGCTTTGGTAGAGGTAGAAGTCATGTTTTGGAATACCCGCTGTATCTACGATACCAAAGTAAGAGCTCTTAACGGGAGTTTGGTTTTGGTTGTGCCATGGTGTAGGTTCACCGATATAGTCCGTACCTGTCCAGATAAACTGTCCAGCATAGCCAGCGTTGTCACGATCAAACGTCCATGAATCTGTTGCCGTTTTACCCCAGCCAACTCGGTCATTACCATAGTCAGACTGTTCGTAATGACGCTCAGGTCCGTTACTATGTTTCAATTCCTGTTCAGGGCGATAGTAACTTCCACGTGTACGGGTAGCTGAAGATGTTTCGGAACCGTAAATCAACCAGTTTGGATGTTTCGCACGAAGTTTCTTGTAGTTGTCTTCTGAATAGTTGAAACCAACTGCATCCAGTTCATTAGCAATTTTCTCATGATCACCGCTACCATCACCAAAGCGGAACTTATCTGCTCCCATGGTAACATAACGTGTAGTATCAACATCTTTAATCACTTTTACTAAGCGTTTAACCGTTGCAAGAGAGTGAGCATTACCATTGGCTTCACCGATTTCGTTTCCGATAGACCACATGAAGACAGCTGGGTTATTTTTATCTCTTTCGACCATGGTACGAAGATCGTAGTCAGACCATTTTTCACCTTTTCTAGCTTCTGGGTGAGTGGCATCTTTTTCAAAGAAACGTCCGTAGTCATATGGTTTCTTGCCACCATACCACGTATCAAAGGCCTCTTCCTGAACCAGCAAACCAAGTTCTGCTGCGATTTGCAAGGTCTGTGGACTTGCAGGGTTATGAGTTGTACGGATGGAGTTAACGCCCATCTCCTTCATTTGTTTGAGACGACGGTATTCTGCTTTATAATTTTCTTCTGCTCCAAGCGCTCCGTGGTCATGGTGCAAGGAAACACCATGGAATTTAATTCGTTCACCATTCAAAGAGAAACCTTCATTTGGAGTCCAATGATAGTAACGGTAACCAAACAAATCTTTCTTAGCATCGACTAATTGACCATCACGGTAAACACGCGTAACCAGTTCATACAAGGCAGGTTTGTCATTTAAAACGGTCCAGAGTTTTGGTTGTTCAACTTCTAGAATCGCATCAAGACTTGTTGACTCATGTGCTTTCAAGGTACGACTCGCTGTACGAACCAAGCCTGTTACAGCCTGACCACCACGTTCAACGATTTGATACTCTGCCACCAGTTCATGGTCTTTATCGTCTGTATTGACAATCTTGCTGGCTACATGAGTTTCAACCTTGCCATGTTGCTGTTGTTCAAGTTTTGGTGTTAAGATAGTTGTTCCATTTTTCTCAACATGAACCTTATCTGTCACTTGCAAGGTCACATCACGGTAGATACCACTACCTGAGTACCAACGGCTACTTGGCTGTTTGTTAACCGCATGGACAGCAATCACATTCTCACGACCATCTTTGTGAAGATATTTTGTGATATCGTATGAGAACTGGTTATAACCATTTGGATAATGCCCCACTAACTGACCATTGACATAGACTTGAGAGTCCATGTAGACACCATCAAAGGTCACACGAACATTTTTCTTGAGATCTTTTTCATCAAGTTTAAAGGTCTTGCGATACCAAGCTTCACCACCATTGAGCTGTCCACCCTCGTTTTGGGCAGGTGACTGATGGTCAAAATCGTTAAAGATACTCCAGTCGTGTGGGAGATCCAATTTTTGCCATGTTGATACATCGGCATCTGATTTCACAGCTTCTTTAGGATTCGCATTGAGTTTAAAGTGCCAATTTTGATTAAAATTCACTTTTCTATCTTCAATCATTTGATTCACTTCTTCATTTGTCGCAGCTTTCAACTCTTCCTTGACAGGCTTTTCTTGACTTGAAGCTTGAGATTCTACCTTTGGAGCTGTTTCTTCAGGTTTTAGAGATGCTTTCTCCTCTTTTGGAGCTACAGGTTCCTCTTCTTTCACCTCTGGTTTGCTTGCTTCAATTGGAGCAGCTTGACTTTGGTCGACACTTGCAGCATCCTTGTGCTCTGCTACAGCTTGATTTTCTTTTTCCTCCACTGCCGGACTTTCCTCTTTTGCTTGTTCAACAGTGTGAGTAATTGGAGTTTCATCCGCGAAAACTGGTGATTCTCCAATGACACTTCCTCCAAATAGAACCGCACAGGTTCCAATCATGACAGAGCAAGCGCCTACGGCAAACTTACGAATGCTGTAGACTCTTTTACGATTCCAATGGCCTTTTTCCATAAAATCCTCCTTTAGTAACCGCTTCCATTTATTTGTAAGCGTATTACTTTTTCATAGCCTTTTACCCTTATTTTATAAAATAATATAGGAAATTTCAATACCCTAAACACAAAAATCATATTTTTGATTGTTTTTTCTAAAATTTGTAGAAGATTCGAAAAAAGTGAATGTAGATTTAGAACAAAAACAAACAAATTTTTGACACTCAGTTCAATATTATAAAAAAAGTTCCTTTTGTAAGGAACTCCTTTTACTTATAATTAAAGATCCCCCCTGCCAACTTATCAGCTAGCTTGGGAAAGAGGGTATAAAACTTATGGGCTAGATTCAACAAAACTGGGAGATTGAGTTCCCGTTTGTTTTTTCCTATGATTTTGACAATCTTTCTAGCGACTACATCTGGTTCTAAGAGAAAGCGGTCAACCGACTTGAGGTAGCTCCCATCTGGGTCTGCCTGGTCAAAAAAGGCAGTACGAATCGGTCCTGGATTAACCGTCGTTACATAGACACCATAGGGCATCAGTTCGAGACGCAGAGCGTTTGAAAATCCAATAGCCGCAAACTTGGTCGCTGAGTAGAGACTGGACTTACTAGTCGCTATCAAACCTGCCATGCTGACGATATTGATGATGTGGCCTTTTCGGCTTTCCTTCATGCGAGCTCCAAGACGACGAGACAGATTCATCAGAGCAAAGGTATTGACCTCAAACATCTGGTGAATGTCTTGATCAGAGATCTTGTCGAAATCTTCAAAAATTCCATAGCCAGCATTGTTAATCAAGACATCAATCTTGCCATAACGGAGATAGAGGTCAGCTACCAGAGCTTCTAGGGCTGAGTCATCAGTAATATCGATTTCAATCCATTCTACATGAGGATGCTTTGCATATAGTTGGGCTAGTTTTTCCTTGTTTCTACCTAGTAAGATGAGTTGGTCATTTGGCAAGAGTTTGACCATTTCTTGGGCTAAGCCACCGCTTGCCCCAGTGATGATGATGGTACGCATCTCTATTCCTTTCAAAGTTTTGATCAATTTAATGAAATCTTTTTCCAGCTAAATAATGAGCATAGGCTTGATCAATGACAGGAGCAAACAGATGATAATCCTCCCAGCTACCTAAAAATTCTAAAGGCAAGTCATATAAGTCATTGACTACAAATTCGGAATAATCATCCATATACTGATGTTCATAATAGTCATTTACAAAAGCCTGAAAATCCTTTGTAATATCCATTGTTCCCAGTTTACCATCGCACCAGTCTAAAAGATAATCAACACCCAAAGTTTGCTCGTTTTTTACACTTTGGAATACCGTTTCTTCATCAGGAAACATCAATTCTTTTGCATCATGCAGGATGAGCCAAGTAACGAAAAAACCGATATGATTCGCAGCCCAACGATAAATCTCCCGATAATCTTTTTGAGTTAACTCTTCTTTTTGTAATGAATAGCTGTGCAAGTAGTTGGTTAAGGCATTCTCAAAATACCAATCCGCTTTATCCAATAAACGATTTTCAACAGTCATCTTAATTCCCTCTCAACGAACTGTAACATTATAACTCAACCTCTTCCAAGTCTTTGACGACATGGACATTCTCAAAAATACTAGCTGCATCTTTCTTAAGCTGACTAATATCCTTTGATAGGAAGCGGGCACTGATATGGTTGAGCAAGAGGCGCTTAGCACTGGCTTCTGCTGCTACTTGTGCTGCCTGCATATTGGTTGAGTGACCGTGATTGCGAGCAATTTTTTCATCTCCCTTGCCATAAGTCGACTCATGGACAAGGACATCGGCATTGACAGCTAAACGCACACTAGCATTGGTTTTACGGGTGTCACCCAGAATGGTGATAATCTTACCTGGACGGGGAGCTGAGATATAGTCTGCTGCCTTGATTTCAGTTCCATCTTCGAGAACAACGTCCTGGCCGTTTTTGATCTTTCCAAAAAGCGGACCAAATGGAACACCAGCAGCCTTAAGTTTTTCAGCATCCAAGGTCCCTTCTAGATCCTTTTGCATGACACGATAACCAACGCAGAAAATAGTGTGGTCCAGCTCCTCTGCATACACAGTGAATTTATCAGTCTCAAAGATTTTCCCTAGAGAATCTTGGTCAAACTCATGAAAATGAATGCGGTAAGGCAGACGAGAGCCTGACACACGAAGGCTGGTTAAGACAAATGACTTGATTCCTTGCGGTCCATAGATGTCCAAATCTGTCTGCTCTTCATTGGCCTGAAAAGCACGGCTAGAGAGAAATCCTGGCAATCCAAAGATGTGGTCTCCATGCAGGTGGGTGATAAAGATTTTGCTGACCTTCCGTGGTCGAATCGTGGTTTCCAGAATGCGATTTTGCGTTCCTTCTCCACAGTCAAAGAGCCAAACTTCGTTAATCTCATCCAAGAGTTTCAGGGCGAGACTTGAAACGTTGCGGGCTTTAGAGGGCTGACCGGCCCCTGTTCCTAAAAATTGAATATCCATTCGATACTTTCTAATTAATCAATATATAACATAGCTGTGCGATTTTCCGATCGGAAATAGCGACTGCCAGAAAAAGCAACAGCTTCTTGCAGTAAATCCTCTTGGCTGTAGCCTTTGAGACGCTTGCGACCATCTGCTAAACTTTCTAAATCAGTCAAAGCTGTGAGATTCTTCACACTAACAACTTCTTCATCTCCGACAGGCTTCATGTAAATCTTTCCAGACTCCTCAAAGACTAGTTGATGGGGGAAAATTTGCGCAATCTCAAAAAGTAAGTCATCCGAGATTTCCTCTTCATTTTCAGAGAAAATTCGCCCCAAGCCCTCACTCTCATAGCAAAATCCAAAAGATTTGCCAGATAAATTAAGACGAATAAAAGGCTTATTTTCAAAGGTGAAACTTGGATCAGCATTGTAGAGATTCAGTTCATGACTGACTTCTAAAAAATAATCCGTCGCAGCTTCAGGACTCTTTTTCTGGTAGAGTTCAGCAAAGTAGGCATTGACTACACTCGGAGGAGGTGTGATGAGAGCCAACTGCTCTTGCTCTGTTTTGCCAGCTAGAAGTTGATCCAGATAGACCTTATCCAAACTTGTATAACCCCCATACTTTAGAGCCAAGGTTTTAATATCAGTCATAAAATTCCTCTAACCTCCATTTGTTTTTCTCGGAAATGTAGCCTGTAATCACTTCTCCATCATCTTGGTAGTCCCGCTCTTCAAGAATCGCCACACTTTCTAAATCATGAATCTTGTAGGACTTAGAAAAAGGCACGCGCAGGGTAAAGACTTCAAAAATATCCTTGATCTTCTCCAAAAACAATGCTTGCAACTGCTCACGACTATCCTCAGACTTGGCAGAAATGAGGGCATACGGCGTTTGAGTAGGCGTGAAATCCTCCAGCAAATCCGCTTTATTATAAAGGGTCAAGCGAGGAATATCCTCCATGTCCAAGTCTTTCATGATAGAGAGGACTGTTTTTTCATGTTCCTCATGGTAGGGATTGCTAGCATCGATGACATGGACCAGGAGATCTACATGCTTGCTTTCTTCCAAGGTTGACTTGAAACTGGACACCAACTCTGTTGGCAAATCCTGGATAAATCCAACGGTATCAGTCAAAGTCACCTGAAGATTGCCCCCAAGATGGATACTCTTAGTCGTCGCATCTAGAGTCGCAAAGAGCTCGTCTGCTTCATACTGGGTCTTACTGGTCAAGGTGTTCATGATGGTTGATTTCCCAGCATTGGTGTAACCAATCAAACCAATCTTAAAGGTGCTTGACTCCAAGCGTTTTTCTCTGACTGTCGCCCGATTTTTCTCTACCACCTTGAGCTGGCGTTCGATATCTGTGATTTGATTGCGAACACTACGACGGTTCAGTTCCAACTGACTCTCACCTGGACCACGGGAACCAATTCCCCCTGCCTGACGGCTGAGCATGATTCCTTGACCAACCAAGCGAGGCAAGAGATATTTGAGCTGGGCTAGGTGGACTTGGAGTTTCCCTTCATGGCTTCGAGCCCGCATAGCAAAGATATCCAAAATCAACTGCATACGGTCAATGACCTTGACACCCAGAACTTCCTCTAGATTGACATTTTGCCGTGGTGTCAGACGGTTGTTGACAATGACAGTAGTAATTTCCTCAGCATCCACCATGAGCACAATTTCTTCCAACTTACCAGATCCGACAAAAGTCTTGGAGTCATACTTTTCACGTTTTTGCCTGTAGCTATCTACAACGACTGCTCCAGCAGTCTTAGCCAGACTGGCCAACTCTTCCATGGACAGGTCAAAATTATCCATGCCCTGCAGTTCAACACCAATTAGCAGGACCCGTTCTTCTTTTTTCTCCGTTTCAATCATTTAAAAACTCCTCAATCTGGCTTAGAATACGCTCCTTCACGCCAGACTCTCCTATCTGATAAAAGGTCACCTGCATGCGATTACGGAACCAGGTCAACTGACGCTTGGCAAAACGACGGGTAGCCTGTTTGAGACTCTCACTAGCTTCCTCTAAAGTCTGCTCCCCACGGAAATATGGAAATAGTTCCTTGTAGCCAATTCCTTTGGCTGCCTGCGCATCAGGGTAATGGTCAAAAAGCCACTTGGCCTCATCCAAAAGCCCAGCCTCAAACATTAGATCCACTCGGTTGTTGATACGTTCATAAAGCTGACTACGCTCATCATCTAAGCAGATAATCAGAGGTTCATACAAAGTCTCTTGATTTTCCAAATCCTGACCAAAATGGGCAATCTCCAAGGCACGCATAGCACGACGACGGTTAAACTGGGGAATTGCAAGACCTGCTTGCTCCACGAGATGGGCTAATTCCTCATCTGAATAAGGCTCCAAGCTAGCCCGATAAGCTAAAATCTCCTCATGAGGTGTTTCTCCACCTAGATGGTATCCTTCCAGCAAGCTCTGGATATAAAGCCCTGTACCACCCGCGATAATAGCAAGCTTACCACGGTTATGAATATTCTCAATAGCCTTCTTAGCTTCTGAAACAAAATCAAAAGCCGAGTAAGACTCGGTCACCTCTCTGACATCAATCAAATGATGAGGAACAGCTGCTTGCTCCTCTGGGCTAGCCTTGGCCGTCCCAATATCTAGCCTTCTGTATACTTGCTGACTGTCACCGCTGACCACCTCTCCACCAAAGCGCTTAGCTACTTCAATAGCAAGGGCTGTTTTCCCAACAGCAGTCGGTCCAACAATCACAATTATTTTTGTTTTCATCTTTTTTCCTTGAAAAATTTCCATTTTTTCGTTACTATTATTATATCACAAAAAGTTAAGTCAGAAAAATGCTACCACTTAAGGAGCCTGGCTGATCGGAAAGATAAAGGAGGAAGACTCATGGCTAAAGGATTCGCTAAAGGTCTTGTAACAGGTGTCGCAGGAACTGTCGCTGCCGTTGCAGGTGCAGTATACGCAATTAAAAAGAAAGTGATTGAGCCAGAAGAGCAAAAAGCAGCTTTCATCGAAGAAAACCGTAAAAAAGCAGCTCGCCGTCGCGTATCACATTAAGCAACAAAAGAAGTTGAGAAATCTCAACTTCTTTTTATTTTCTTTTATAGTCAATGAAAATCAAAGAGCAAACTAGGAAGCTAGCCGCAGGTTGCTCAAAGCACTGCTTTGAGGTTGTGGATAGAACTGACGAAGTCAGTCACCATACCTACGGTAATGCGACGCTGACGTGGTTTGAAGAGATTTTCGAAGAGTATTAAATAGCCAAATCAAACTTCAGTTGTGGCTTAACCGGATCATAGTCAACTAACTCAAAGTCCTCCGCTTTGATATCAAAGAAATTGGTCCCATCAGGAACATTTAAAACCAAGCGTGGTTGGCAGTTTGACGGCTCACGACGAAGCAATTCCTGAGCTTGTTCAAATTGATTATCGTAGATATGAAGGTTGTTGATAAAATAGAAAAACTTCCCAACCTTCCAGCCAAAGTGTTTAGCAATCATCATTTGAAGAGCTACGTACTGCATAGCGTTAATGTGGTGAGCCACCAGCATGTCATTCGAACGCTGGGTCAAAGTCGCATCCAGATAGATTTCCCCATCAACCCGACGGACATCAAACATGGTCTGAAAGGCGCATGGAAGAAGACCATCTGTCTCCTCAAAAGCTTGGTAATCCCAGAGCGAGATGATATTGCGGCGGTTCCAAGGGTTGGCTTCTAACTGCTTGAGAATCTTGTTGATGATATCGTGTTTCTTAACAACTGCCCCATAGCGCTCACCGATGGTCCCCGTTTCTCCCACTTCCCAGTCATTCCAGTAGTGAACATTGTACTTGTTATTAAGCACTTCTAGGCTATTAGACTGGTCTTGGTAAATCCAGAGCACTTCCTTGATGGCAGATTTGATCGCAATGGGACGCAAGGTCGTGATGGGGAATTCCCCTTTAGACAAATCATACTCCGCAAAGGCACCCGTTACGTACTTGGAGTTGGCAACAGTCCCATCCTTGTACTTGGGACGAGCCTGCTCAGAAAAGACACCGTTTTTGAGGATTCGTTCAATATTTTCTTTAAAAATCGTATCTGCTTTTGTCATTTACTCTCACCTCATTTATTGTCCTAACTAGTATAGCATAAAAAAAGAAAGGAGGAAAATCACTGGCTTTAAAGTAGTGTTTTTCTCCTTTTATGATCTTATTGCAATACAAGTGATGCTGCTCCGATAACTCCAGCGTCATTTCCTAGAGTTGCAAGAGCTAGTTTAGTTGTTGTGCGTACTTGTGGGAAGGTATTTTCATCGTAGACTTTTTGAACACCTTGGAGAAGGAATTCTCCAGCTGCTGACACCCCACCACCGATAACGATTGTTGATGGGTTTAGGATTGAGCCGATATTAGCACAAGCGATTCCCAAGTAACGTGAGAAGTTTCGGTAAACGATCAAGGCAAGGTCATCCCCTTCTTTTGCAAGGTCAAAGACAGTTTTAGCAGTTACTTCTTCACCGTCATCAATCAAGCGTTTCAAGGCTGCATCGCCTTCGTATTCATCTGCATAACGACGAGTCAAGTTGACAATCCCTGTTGCGGAAGCAACTGTCTCAAGACAGCCTTTTTTACCACAGGTACATGCGATTGGTTGGTCAAAGTCAACAGTGATATGACCAAGCTCACCAGCAGCACCAGCAACACCGTGGAGCAATTTGCCTTCAGCCACGATACCGCCACCAACACCTGTACCAAGTGTCATAAAGACAACGTCTGGTTGGTTTTCACCAGCACCCATCCAACGCTCACCAAGAGCAGCTACGTTGGCATCATTATCGATAAAGAATGGAATCCCCAAGGCTTTTTCAATCTTTTCTTTAATCGGTTGAAGGGTTTTCCAGTTTAGGTTGTAGGCACCGATAACAGTTCCTTTTTCACGGTCAACCACACCAGGTGATCCCATCCCAATCCCTCGGAAGTCTGTGGCTGACAATCCAAGCAAGTCCAAACGATGCTGAATAGACTCAATCATATCATCTACAATATGGCTTCCTTCATCCAAAATGTTGGTCTTGATAGACCATTTTTCTTGGATTTCTCCCTCTTGAGTTAAAATTGCGAACTTGACAGATGTACCACCAAGGTCAATCCCAATAATCTTTTGACTCATCGTCTTCTCCTTTTTAATTGAAAATGCTTACAGATATAGTATAACAAAATCGTCCATTTTGTGCAAAGGTTTGCATTAACTTCCTAGAAATTATTCTGATTTATGGTTTCCAAAGACCAGAACCATCTACGTAGTATCTGCCACCATCAACTCGCTCATTCTTTGCCATTTTACCATCTGATTTCAAATAGTAATTTCCTTGCCAAGTATTACGAGCGTATGAACCATCTGATTTCAAGTAGTACCAAGATTGATAAGAAGAGTCATATATCCACTCACCTTGTGCCATTTTACCGTTCGCTTTGAGATAAAAAGCGCCTTGCCAAGCATTTTGGGCATAGGATCCATCTGATTTCAAATAATACCAAGCTTGGTATGATGAATCATAAATCCATTCACTTTGAGCCATCTTTCCGTTTGCTTTAAGGTAGTAACTTCCTATCCATGTGTTTCGTGCATACGAACCATCCGATTTGAGATAATACCATCCCTTGTAATATGAGTCATATATCCACTCACTCTGAGCCATTGTTCCATCTGATTTGAGATAGTAATCTCCTTTCCAAGAATTGTTTACTAGATTACCATTGTCAGAATAATAATACCAATATCTATCCTGCTTAACCCATCCACTAGAAGAAACTCTATTCTGTGGACTAGACTGGCGTGGTTTAAAGACTCCCCGAGGTGCATTTGCACGTTCACAAGCTATCCCATCACCATCTTTGTCTAGTCTTGAAGAATATCCAGGCTCTCCTCTATGGATATCAGAATAACCATTTTCCCATGCTTCTTTACAACTAGAAAAATGAATATTTTCTTCTGCACTAACCGGTTGAGCAAACAAACCTAAAATTGGAAAAACAGTAAGAATCACTTTCAGCAAAATTGTTTTTTTCATCATTTCCTCCTATAAAATGACATCGTTTTCTTTTTATTTTATCAAACTTAATTCAACAATTCAATATATACATTATATTTTTTGATTTATAAAGTTTATTTAGAATTCACTTCCAACTCATACAAACCTCTGACTGCGTTACAGCCATAGATAGCTTCTGCTTGGTTCAAGTCTGCCAAAGTCAGAACTTTTTCCTCTACCTGTCCTCTTTCCAGCAAATGCTGGCGGTAAATTCCTGGCAAAATCCCTAGACTGATAGGCGGTGTGTAGAGCTTACCATTAATTTTTAAGACCAGATTTCCAATAGAGGTTTCTAATAGCTCTCCTACCACATTATGGTAAATGATTTCCTGTTCCCCTAAGCTCAAGTGCGGTCTGTGAGTGGTTTTGAAGTAGGTAAATGATTGATTCAAATCTGCTTCTTGCAGACAAAGTCTGGCTTTGCAGAAACTTGGACTGAGAGGTGCTAAGATTTGGCGACTGAGTTCTATCTCTCCAGATTTGCTGAGACCAATTCGCAAACGGTAGTCTTGATTAACATCACAAACTTGGCACTCTTCCTCTATCTTTTGTCTCAGTTTTTTTGGATCAAGAGGATAGGCAAAATAACGGCTCGCCTTTGTCAGTCTTTCCAGATGTTGATCTTCAAACTGCAATTGTTTTTGGCTGATTTTCCCAGTTGAAATCAGTTTGAAACGAGCTTGTTTACGATAGAGAACAGCCGCCTTTTGATGAACTTCACGGTATTCAGATTCCCAAGTACTATCCCATGTAATACCTCCGCCAACTCCATAGATGGCTTTTCCTTGATGCAGTTGAATGGTCCGAATGGCGACATTGAAAATCCGTCGTCCATTTGGAAGCAAGAGACCAATCGTTCCGCAGTAGACTCCTCTGGGTTGGGGCTCCAAGTTCTTGATGATTTCCATGGTCGCAATTTTCGGTGCTCCCGTTATGGAACCGCATGGAAAGAGCGAACGGAAGATTTCAACTAGGTCCACATCCTCTCGCAACTGACTCTTAATGGTTGAAGTCATCTGCCAAACAGTTGAATACTGTTCCACTTGACACAGACGTTCTACATGCTCACTCCCCACCTCAGAAATACGGTTCATATCGTTGCGCAAGAGGTCCACAATCATCATATTTTCAGAGCGATTTTTGGGATCCTGTTCTAGCCAGCTAGCTTGGGCAAGGTCTTCTTGGTCGGTCAACCCGCGCTGGGTCGTTCCCTTCATTGGTCGCGTTGTCAACTCACGGTCATTTTGCTCAAAAAAGAGCTCTGGGCTCATGGAAATCACTGCCATCTCATCATGTTCAACATAGGCATTGTAGCCCGCCTCCTGCTCTACCACCATACGATTGTAAATAGCAAAAGGATTGGCACTTAAATCTTGCTTGAGTTGGACAGTGTAGTTGACCTGGTAGGTATCCCCCTGACGCAAATGATGGTGAATCTGGGCAATAGCCTTTTCATAGTTCTCTGCAGATGTTAGCTCCTGCCACTTTGAAGGCAAAGCTACATCTTCATAAGTCAGAGGAATAGGGGATGTTTCCACCCTATCGTGAACGGTAAAATATAGCAGATACTCTGCCAGTAAAGGAGCTTTATGAACTGCTAATTTCTCCTCAAATGCAGGTGCAGCCTCGTAACTGACATAGCCCACCACATAATAGCCTTGCACTTGGTAGCTTTCCACTTGTGCCAGCAAATTTGCCACTTCTGATAAATCTCTCGTTTTTAACTCTCTGATCGGCTGGGTAAAGGTGTATCTCTCCCCCAAAGCCCTAAAATCAATCACTGTTTTTCTATGCATATCTTAAGTATAGCACAAAAAAGCCAACCTAGAACAGCTAAATCCAGCTTTGTTTACTGATTTCTATAACGAAAAATCTTCTCTACCATACTTTTTCTACTTTTTGGCAATTCTCCATCAGAAAGCACCCCTTCTTCTTGTAAAAAAATGGTCTTATTTGGAGTACTTTACACAAAAATTCAACAAAAAAGAACAGAGGAAGTCATGGTATCTATACCATTTTTCCTCTGTCTTTTGCTTTTCTTCTGTTACTATAGAATGATTTTATGACTTTCTTATGAAGTCTTCAGGATACTGTGCACGCGCACCTCCGATTAGTTTGGGACGACTTGCAAGAGCCGTTACATGGGCATGCCCAATTTCACGCAGTACAGGGCGAATTGGTACTTGAACATGCTTAACATGCATGCCAATCGCAGTATCTCCGATATCCAATCCAGCATGGGCCTTGATAAATTCAACCTCAACTGGATCCTGCATAAACTTGAAGGCTGCCAACTGACCCGAACCTCCTGCATGAAGTGTAGGAAGGACACTGACGATTTCAAGACCAAACTGCTCTGCCACCTGACGTTCAACGACGAGGGCTCGATTGACATGTTCACAACCTTGAACAGCTAGATGAATTCCTTTTTTCTCTAGGATATCTAGAATGGTCTTCACAATGACTTCCCCAATTTCTTGACTGGATTCCTTGCCAATCTGACCACCTATCACCTCACTAGAAGAAAGACCCAAAACAAAGATGGCTCCTTGCTTCAAATTAGCCTTGTCTATTACATCTTCTACAATCTGGCTTGTTGCTCTTTGAATGTCTTTTTCCTTCATACTTGATACCTCTTTTGTCACTATCTATCATATCTTTTTTTACTGATTTTATCAAGGCCAACAAGTCATTCTGATTTTTAAAAGCAAAACTCCCAGAATAGACTGGGAGTTAGCTAATTACTATTTTATTAATGCATATTTCAACTATCGTCCCTTTTTCGGGTGCAGAATTGATCTTCATCTGATAGTTTTCTCCAAAATGAAGTTTGAGTCGTTGGTCGACATTTTGAAGACCAACTCCCCCACGTTTGAGCTGACTTTGACTGCTATCGCCAGGATTTTGAAAACCAACACCATCATCCTCAATGCGGATGACAAGCCCTGTATCCTTTTTCTGGACGGAAACTTTAATATGTCCCTGTCCATCTTTCTCCTTGATGCCATGGTAAAGAGCATTTTCTACAAGAGGTTGCAACACCAGTTTAGGCAAGACTAAATTATCAAAGGCAGGATCTTCAGCAATTTCATACTCCAGCTTATCCCCATAACGTTGTTTTTGGATAAAGAGGTACTGGCGCACATGATTGATTTCATCAGACAGGCAAATCAAGTCCTTTCCTTGATTGAGCGCCAAGCGGAAATAGGTTGCCAAGGACTTAGTCACCTGAACCACTCGCTGACTATCCTGAAATTCAGCCATCCAGATGATAGTGTCCAAAGTATTATAGAGAAAATGCGGATTGATCTGACTTGACAAGGCTTGAAGTTCATACTGCCTGGTCGTTTCTTCCTGTCTGCGAATAGCTACCATCAGCTGATCAATCTGATCCAACATGGCATTAAACTGCCGAGTCACTTCTCTCAGTTCATAGGCGCCAGCTTCCTTAGCACGCAGATTTTGTGTACCAGAAGCAATTTTCAGCATGGTTTCTCTCAAATCCTTCAAAGGGGCAATCCAGCGTTTGAGGCTGAACCACACCAAACAGAGACAGGCAAGAAGAGATAAGGCACTAGCAGCAAACAAGGTCCACATGAGTTGACTCCGAACCTGGTCTAACTTCTCCAGTGAAGACACGCCTATAACCGTCCAATCAGTTCCTGCAATCTTTTCCTGACTCACATAGGATTGGTGGTCCAGCGTATAGCCCTGCCCCGTCTCGATGTAGGGTTTCATAGCCTCCATTTCGCTAGATGAACTATAAACTGTGTGTTGAGGATGGTAGACAAATTCATGATTTTCATTGATGATAAAGGCAAAACCCTGCTGACCTAACTGAAGTTGATTTAGATAGGCTTCCAGAGTTTCATAGGAAATATCCAAACGAAGCACACCAAGATTTGCTCCCTTTGCATCAACAAGTTCCTGAGTGACAGAAATAACCCACTGACTATCCGATTTACGAGCTGGGGTCAAAACTGGCTTAGCTCCCTGATGAATGGCCTTTTGGTACCAATCCTCAGCCATCATATCTGAGGAAGTTTTCATCTGCACACTGTCATCAGTGGAAATGACCTGACCAGACTTGGTTACCAAAACCACCGTTTTCAAGTCCTGGTCAGCCTTTAAGATGGTCAAAAACAGATCTCTGATTCCCTTGGCTTGGACTTGGTTAGGATTCTCAGCATAGGCCAACACATCCTTCTGCTGGGTCAAACTGGTAGAGGTGGTTTCTAATTTCTTGATATAAGACTGAATAAAGTGGCTAGTTTGGCTAATGGTCGTTTGGCTATTGCCCTCGATAGTAGCCTCAATAGCTGATGAACTCGATTGATAATAGAAAGTCCCAACCAGAGCTAGGAGAATGAGAAAGACCAGAAAGATGGAAATAACCATTCTGACTAAGAGAGAAGAACGCTTCATCGGTCTTCTCCCTTCTTAAACTGACGAGGTGTCACACCTGCAATCTGTTTAAAACGTTGGGTAAAATAGTTCATATCTTCAAAACCAACCTTTTCGGCTATCTCATAAATCTTTAAATCCGTGGTCAGAAGCAAGAGCTTGGCTTGTTTGACACGCTCTCTCACCAGGTAATCCTGAAAAGGCAGCCCCAACTCTTTCTTAATCAAGGAACTCAAATAAGTCGGACTAAAGCCCAAGTCACTGGCCAAAGACTTCAAACTAAACTGACTATCAGCCAGATGAGACTGGATCTTCTGAGCAATATTTCCCTCAAACTTATCAGTCAATAAATCTTGTAACTGCTCTTCCTTTTCTTCCTTGTCTAGTTTTTGCTTGATTTTCCCCAACATTTCCTCAATATCCTGACGAGAAAAGGGCTTGAGCAGGTAGTCATCTACACCGAGTTTAACAGCAGACAAGGCATAATCAAAATCATCGTAACCCGTTAAAAATACCAAATGCACTTGTGGATAGGTTTCTCGTACCAGACTGGCCAACTGGATGCCATTTAGCTGAGGCATGTTGATATCGGTTAAAATGATATCTGGCACCTGCTTTTGAATTAAGTCCCAAGCCTGCCTTCCATTTTCAGCCTGACCGATGATTTCCATATCGTAGGCCGCTACATTGACCAGCTTGGTCAAGCCTTGCCTTACCAGATACTCATCTTCTACGATTAAGATTGTGTAGGTCATGCTCTGCTCCTTTGTCACTTACTAGTATCAGTATAGCAAAATTCTCCTCTAACTGCTTAGGAAAGACTTCTTAATCGACATAATCTAGTAAATAGGCATAGCCTTTTTCTTCCATTTGGTCTTTGGGAATAAATCGGATAGAAAGACTATTGATACAGTAGCGCAAGCCCCCCTTGTCCTCTGGTCCATCCGTAAAGACATGGCCAAGGTGAGAATCTCCAACTCGGCTCCGCACTTCCATGCGCGTCATATTGTAGGACTTATCTTCCTTGTAGGTAGCAACATCTGGGCTGATGGGTTGGGTGAAACTAGGCCATCCACAACCAGACTCAAACTTGTCCTTTGATGAAAAGAGAGGTTCGCCAGTTGCCACATCCACATAGATACCAGATTCAAATTTATCCCAGTAGCGGTTTGAAAAAGCTCGTTCTGTTTGATTTTTCTGGGTAACTGCATACTCCTCAGGTGACAAGGTCTTCTTCAATTCCTCATCACTTGGTTTAGGATATTTGCTGGCATCAATGACGGGATAGGTAGCCTGATTGACATTGATATGACAGTAGCCATTTGGATTTTTCTTGAGGTAGTCTTGGTGATAGTCCTCAGCCACCACAAAATTCTTCAAGTTTTCCTTTTCAACTGCCAGAGGTTGATCGTATTTCTTAGCCACCTCATCAAAGACTTGGTTGATTACTTCCAAATCCTTGTCATCTGTGTAATAGACACCAGTACGATACTGGGTCCCCACATCATTTCCTTGTTTATTTTTGCTGGTTGGATTGATAATGCGGAAGTAATGAAGCAGGATTTCTTTAAGAGAAATTTGATTAGCATCATAGGTGACATGGACGGTTTCCGCATGACCTGTTTGGTTAATCAATTCGTACTTGGTTGTTTCCCCTCTACCATTTGCATAGCCTGAAACGGCATCTGTCACTCCAGGCACGCGTGAGAAGTATTCCTCCACTCCCCAGAAACATCCCCCAGCTAAATAAATTTCGTGCAAGTCTGCGTCTTTACTCACTTCTGTTTTTTTCACTGTTTTTCCTCCTTGGCTAACTGATGCTTTCTCAATTTGCGAGCTATCTGTCTGCCCTGCATTTCGCATCAATAGAAAATAGAAACCGGTTATGGCTAGGAGAATGACCCCTGCCAAGACAAACAATTTTACTTTATCATTCATAGCCTTTCTCTACCCCATTTCCTTTAATGTTTTTAAAATCATATCCTTATCCATAAAACCTGGTTGCGTTTTGACCAGCTTGCCTTCCTTGTCTATAAAGGCTTGAGTAGGGTAAGAACGAACACCATAACTTTCCAAAAGTTTGCCTGACGGATCAATTAAAACCGGTAAATTTTTATAATCTAATCCCTTGTACCAGTTCTTAAAGTCTGCTTCCGCTTGTTCTCCCTTGTGACCAGGAGACACCACTGTCAAGACCACGTAGTCATCACCTGCATCCTTAGCAATTTCATCCGTATCTGGAAGACTAGCTAAACAGATAGAACACCAAGAAGCCCAGAATTTAAGATAGACTTTCTTGCCTTTGTAGTCAGATAAACGATAGGTCTTACCATCTACTCCTGTTAGTTCAAAATCAGCGACTGCCTGACCTTTAGTCGCCGTTTGCGCACCGACTTGTTCTGTTTTGGTTTGCTCCTTCATAGTAGCTTCGTCTGACATATTTTTAGCCGAACAGGCTGCCAAGCAACAGATGGAGCCTACTCCAAGGAGACATGTTTGCCATTTTTTCATTTCTTTTTCCTCTCTATTCAAATAATCTTGTCAAAATAGAAGCATTTCCAAAAAGCACCAAGATTCCCATCACGATAATGAGGAAACCACCCACTTTTTTGAGGGTTCCGAGGTAGGGATGCAGTTTTCGGAAATGTTTTAAAACATAACTGGAAGCAAGAGCTAGAACCAAAAATGGTAGCGCCAATCCCAGCGTGTAAACCAACATGAGACCAGCTCCCTGCCAAGCACCTGAGCCACCTGAAGCCGCTAAGGCCAAAACAGACCCCAGAACCGGCCCTACACATGGCGTCCAAGCAAAACTAAAGGTCAACCCCAGTAAAAATGCCTGACTATAGCCGTTAGCGTTTTGACCCTGTCTCTTTAATTGTAGCCTTTTTTCCTTGTAGAGCCCCTGCAAATGTAAAACTTCCATCTGGTGTAAGCCCAAAAGAATGATAACCGCACCCGTCACATACTGAAACCAGGAAGCATACAGCAAATTGCCTAAAAAACCAGCTCCATAGCCCAGTAAGATAAAGATAAAAGAAATCCCCGCTATAAAGGCCAAAGTTCGCACTAAACTAACAAGTGAGATTGAAAATTTTCCGCTAGAAGTCTGAGCATCATTCTTATCATCCAACAAGACCCCTGCATAGACTGGCAACAAGGGTAAAATACAAGGAGAAAAGAAGGAAAGAATTCCAGCAAGAAAAACACTGATAAAAAAGATTACATTGTCCATTGCCTTCCTCCATTCTTTGATTTGATAGGTCTATTATAGCTCCAAAACTCCAGAAAAAACAGGGACAATGATAGGGAAAAATAGGAATTTAATCAGTTTATTCAGAAATCTGGCACAAAAAAAGCCAGACAAGATCTGACTTTGATAGAAATAGAAAAGAAATCACCTGTCTTCCCTACTTATCTGGTAATAAATAAGGTCCGCAACGTAGTCTTTTCTATCCACACCATTGGCAATAGTTTTTAGATAGGACATTCCAGCCTTCTCCATCACACGGCCTGAAGCTGGGTTAAGACTGGCGTAACGAGCTCTGACCTTTTGAAAACCTGCTTGAGTAAAACAAAAGTCTAAGACAGCTTTCAAGGCCTCCGTCATCATACCACGACCCCAATAGTTTTTTCCTAAAATATAGCCAATTTCACAACTTGAATCTTTCTCATTCATCTCAACGATGCTGATATCGCCTATCACTTGCTCAGGGTTTTCTTTGAGACAAATGGCCCATTTATAGTAGTTGGGATTGACATAAGAAGCAACCCAATTTCGAATCGAGTTCCGAGTCACTTCAACATCAGGATGGGGATCCCAGGTGACATAGGTCAGATTCTCAGGAGACGAAGCCCAATTTTGAAACATGGCTTCCGCATCACTCTCCACAAATCTTCTCAAGATTAAACGTTCAGTCTGTAACATTTGCGTACCGATTGCTTTCATAATGTTACCTCGCTTTCTAAGCTTAAGGCTCAAGCTAAAAAGGTCCTCTGGACATTCCTCGTTTTCCCATTTCTAGACTCGGGATAAAAAGGTTCCCCGGACCTTCTTCGCTTTCTCATTTCTAGGCTCAGGGTAAAAACCTCCACTGGAGGTTTTTACTCCCAAAAGTCATCAAAAATTGTGATTGGTAAGTGGCGTTTGTGTTGGCCTTTGTGCCACCAGTTTTCAATAGTCGCTTGGGCTTCTGGACTGATGGTTTTGCCTTCAAGGTAGTCATCAATTTCATTGTAAGTGACTCCCAAGGCTACTTCGTCTGCAAGTCCAGGTTTGTCTTCTTCCAAATCTGCTGTTGGGATCTTTTCATAAAGGGCTGGGTCTGCACCAAGTTCCTTCAAGAGTTGTTTCCCTTGGCGTTTATTGAGGCGGTAAAGAGGGAGAATATCTGCACCACCGTCACCAAACTTTGTAAAAAAGCCTGTGATATTTTCCGCAGCATGGTCTGTTCCAATGACGGCTCCGCTATGGGCACCCGCAAGGGCATATTGGGCAATCATACGACTACGAGCCTTAATATTGCCCTTGTTGAAGTCTGAAACAGGACTTCCTGTCGCTTCAACTGCTGCTGTCATAGCATCAGCTGATTCCTTGATATTTACAACTAGACTGACATCTGGCTGGATGAAAGCAAGAGCTTTTTGAGCATCTGCCTCATCTGCTTGCACGCCATATGGCAGGCGGACAGCAATAAATTGGTAGCTGTCATCTCCTGTCTCTGCTCGCATTTCTTCCATAGCTAATTGCGCCAAGCGCCCTGCCAAGGTTGAGTCTTGTCCTCCAGAAATCCCTAGTACAAAGGTTTTAAGGAAGGGGTGTTTTTTTAAGTATCTTTTTAAGAAGTCAATCGAACGACGAATTTCTTCCTGGGCATCAATCACTGGTTTGACGCCCAGTTGCTGGATAATGGTCTCTTGCAAACTCATTCTTCTTCTCCTTCACCAAGGGCTTCTTTGCGCATCTTATCAATCAAGTCCATCTTATCTTGCCAAATATCACGGGCCAAATCTACTGGGTAATGTTGCGGATTGAGCACGCGCTTGTATTCATCCCATAGCTTGTCAAATTCCTTACGGGCATAATCCTGAATCTCAGTCAAACTAGGCAGGTTGTAGACTAATGTTCCTTCTTTGAAAATATCCACCAAGAGAGGAACGGCATCAAAATTACGAACGGTCTTTTTGATGTAGGTATAAGTCGGATGGAACATCTTGATTTCTGTCATGTCACTCACATCCACACCATCATAAGTAATGTAGTCCCCTTCTGACTTGCCTTTTTCACGGCTGGTAATGCGCCATACCTGCTTCTTACCTGGGGTCGATACTTTTTCAGCATTACTTGAAAGCTTGATGGTATTGCGCATCTTACCAGTTTCATCTTCGATAGCCACAATCTTATAAACCGCTCCAAGGGCTGGCTGGTCATAGGCTGTAATCAGCTTGGTACCCACCCCCCAAACGTCAATCTTAGCGTGTTGCATTTTGAGGTTAAGGATGGTATTTTCATCGAGGTCATTGGAAGCGTAAATTTTGGCATCTGGATATCCAGCCTCATCTAACTGTTGGCGAACTTTCTTGGAAATGTAGGCAATATCCCCAGAGTCGATACGAACGCCTTTAAAATTGATCTTATCACCCAACTCACGCGCTACCTGAATGGCAGCTGGCACACCGATACGCAACGTATCATAAGTATCTACTAGAAAGACACAGTCACGATGGGTTGAAGCATAGGCCTTGAAGGCTTCATAGTCGTTTCCATAAACCTGTACCAAGGCATGGGCATGAGTCCCCAAGACTGGAATACCAAAGAGCTTCCCGGCACGCACATTGCTGGTTCCATTAGCGCCACCAATCACAGCTGCGCGTGTTCCCCAGATAGCCGCATCCATTTCTTGCGCACGACGTGTCCCGAATTCCATCAAAGGCTCATCTTCAATGACTGAACGAATACGTGCTGCCTTGGTCGCTATCAAGGTTTGAAAGTTAACGATGTTTAAGAGAGCCGTTTCGACCAATTGACATTGGGCAAGAGGGCCTTCAACCTGTACAATCGGTTCATTGGCAAAGACCAAGTCCCCTTCCTGAGCAGAACGAACCGTTAGTTCTAACTTGAGATTTCGTAGGTAATCCAAGAATTCTCCACGATAGCCAAGCGACTCCAAGTAGGCAATATCGCTATCTGAAAAGCGTAAGTCTTCAAGATAATGTACAATTCTTTCCAAGCCAGCAAAAACCGCATAGCCGTTATTAAACGGTTGCTGGCGGAAGTAAACCTCAAAAACCGCCTTCTTATTGTGAATTCCTTGGTCAAAGTAAACTTGCATCATGTTAATCTGGTACAAGTCCGTGTGCAATGTCAAACTATCATCTGGATACATCTGTTTTCCTTCTTCCTACTTTACAAGGGTATGAAAGTATCCTACCACTTTCACACCGTCCGATAAATTAGTACTATTATAACACATTTTACCAAGATTGATAAAAAGCTAACAAGCTATTCTCCACTCTCCAGTTCATCCATATCTCGCTCAAACTTTTTTTGAGCCCATTCGCCATAACTTTTAAGCCCAAGATTGCCGATAAAAACCCAAGGAAGGTAAATCAGATAAGTAATAACCCAAGCAGACAAATATTTAAGGTTCAGAGGATTGTGCTGATAAATTTCGATATTGAATTGATAATTCTGCAACATCAAAAGAGTCGTAATAGCGAGAGTTACCAGCAAACACCCTCCAATCGTAAAATGAAAACGACTATAGTAGTTCACACCCAAATCTCGAGCACGGCCGAAAAAGTAAGAAGTTCCAATAATGATAATGATGAGAATCATTATCGGATTAAAAAGACTTGGTGCTAATACTGTAATCATATAAGATAAAAGCAAGAAAGCTATAGAGATATAGAAACTTTCAGCCCCCGCTTTATTCATCAGTTGTTCTTCTCTTTCGTCTAGTAATTGATAATAAAAAAATCTATTTTTCATCTTCTTCCTCCCAAAATAGTTGGTCTAAAGTTTTGCCTAAACATCTGCAAATGGACTGGCAGAGGGAGAGACTGGGATTGTATTTCCCAGCTTCAATCAAGCCTATAGTCTGCCTAGTAACACCTACATCTTCTGCCAATTCCCCTTGTGTTAAATCACGCTCTACCCGAGCTAATTTTAATTTTAAATTTTTAGCCACTAGAGTCCTCCTTCACATTTTTAAAAAAGTTGCGCTTCTTTTAAAAACATTATACCATATATCTAACTTAATGCAATATATAAATGTCATTTTGTAAGATTTTATTAACAAAAAACTCTCTATCATCTTACATGATAAAGAGTATTCGTTCTTTTTTGATACTTAGCTAAGTTCCTCTCCAAAAGAAAGAAGTCTAGGTCACAAATCTTTTTGATAATAGTATCTTTGCCCTGTGTAGGGATAGTCTTGCAAGGTAAAGACTTCCTTGTAGCCATGACTTAGATAAAAATCTGGCGCTTGAAACTGGTAAGTATTCACAAAAGCAAAACGACAGTTTCGATTCTTGGCTTCATTTTCAGCTCGCTGCAATAGTTTTGAACCAATTCCTTGTCCCCTCAATTCCTCTCTCACAAACAAATATTCGATTTCCAACCAATTTCCGAAAGTCTCTGCTACTAAGCCTGCCATGAGATTGCCCTTTTCGTCTTCGACATAAAGGTTCAGTGGCTCGCTTTCAGCCTCTTCTCTTTTAGAACGATTATAAGCACGAATCAAGTCCCCTATTTCCTGCGCTTTATGAGATTCCTTATTTTCCAATCTAACGTGCATCCAAACCTCCTAATAAACTGCTACAGCTTGATTATAGTCTTATTTCGATGGACTGTCAAACTAGAAAAAACTCACCAAGCAGAGTTGATGAGTCCATGAGTTATTTTCTAAATTTCCACTGGCTATAAATCCCAAAAACAAGGATCCAGATGGCAGAACCAACTGCCCCCATAAAGGTAGACTCTTGCAAAAAGAGAGTCGCAAAAACAAAGACGAAAAAGAGAATGGTTAGGGGATTAAGCAAGCGATACTGAGGCATGAGGTAGCCATCAGCCATGAAGTCTTGTGACTTGCGGTATTTGAGATGGGCCACCATAATCAAGATATAAATCGCGATGTAAACACCTGATGAAGATGCTGTAATCAAAGCAAAGGCATCTGAAACACCTGGTAGCACGTTGATAAAGGCAGCCAGAGCAATCAAGATCGCTGAGGCAATGATGGCATTTTGTGGAACATTGTGGCGAGAAAGGGTATCGACCTTAATGGCCTTTAAGAAACGATTTGGCGAATCATGGGCAATCTGATATAAGTGTCTCCCTGTTGAGTAGAGAGTTGAGTTAAGCGCAGACGCTGCTGAGGTCAAGACAACAAAGTTGATTAGAGCCGCTGCCCACTTGATCCCTGCCAGTTCAAAGACCGTTACAAATGGAGAATCTGAAGAATTAAGATAAGACCAAGGAATAATGGCCATAATCGCAATGAGAGCTCCCCCATAGAAGAAGATAATTCTGAGAGGAATTTCCTTAACAGCTTTGGGCAAGACCTGACGAGGGTTCTTTGTTTCAGAAGTTGTCACCCCGATAAACTCAATCATCAGATAGGCAAAAAATACCATTTGAAAGGCCATGACAAAGTTCATAACTCCGTTTGGAAAAAGAGAGAACTGGTCGCTGATATTTGCCAAACTTGCAACACCATGCGGTGTCTTAAAGCCTGTCAAAACCATAAAGACCCCAGTGGCAATCATGGCTAAAATCGCCACAATCTTGACCATAGCAAACCAAAACTCGACTTCTCCAAAGAGCTTAACCGCAATCAGATTGACCAAAGCCAAAATCGTTAAAAAGACAAGCTGAATCAGCCAGCTAGGCCAGGTAGGGAACCAGAAGCGGACATAGTCTGAGATGGCAGTGATTTCTGCCATACCGATAAAGACAACTGACAGCCAATAAGACCAAACTGAGAAATATCCCCAGCCTTTCCCCAAATGACGGGTGATAAAGTTGATAAAGGTATGTTGTTCTGGATCCTGATACAGCATCTCCCCAACAGCCCTCATCATCAAAAACATAAAGGCACCTGTAATCATGTAAATCAGAATGATAGAAGGTCCTGTAAGGCTGATAGAGCGACCAGCACCTAGGAAAAGTCCAGTTCCGATTGTTCCCGCAATGGCCATCACCTGAACATGGCGATTGGTTAAACCACGCTCCATTTTGTTTTTCTTCTTATTTTCACTCATATAGTCTCCTTTTTATCCAAAAAACCAAAAAGGAGTTGAGCAAGGCAAAACCTTCACTACTCCTTTTTCATCCTATTTAGGCTGTTTTTTCAACCTTTAAGATTTTGACATCATAGCTACCAACTGGTGTTTCAATCGTTGCAGTATCACCAGTCTTCTTGCCAATCAAAGCACGGCCAATCGGACTTTCATTTGAGACTTTACCAGCAAAAGCATCTGCACCTGCAGAACCGACGATGATGTAGACCTCTTCTTCGTCTTCACCGACTTCTTGGATTGTTACTGTTTTACCGATTGCTACCTCATCTTGGGCAACTGCATCGCTATTAACAATTTCAGCATAGCGAATTTTTGTTTCTAGACTTGAAATTTGACCTTCAACAAAAGCTTGTTCATCTTTCGCTGCTTCATACTCACTATTTTCTGAAAGGTCTCCATAGGAACGAGCAATCTTGATACGCTCTACGACTTCAGGACGACGGACGAGTTTCAACTCCTCTAATTCTTTTTCTAGTTTTTCCTTTTCTTCAAGGGTCATTGGGTAAGTTTTTTCTGCCATTTTTTTAACTTTCTTTTCTATTTACTTTTTTAAAACAAAATTATGTGGAAAACCACATAATTTTAGTTTGAACTACTTGCTTGAGGTAACTTGCTATTGATATGCTCTGCAACGTTTTGATCATGTTCTTCTTTTGTTGTTGCAAAGTATACTTTACCGTCTTCAACATTGGCTACAAAGTACAAGTACTCACTCTTTGTCTGGTTTACACTTGCTTCAATCGCATCCGAACTTGGGCTATCAACCGGTCCAGGCATGAGGCCAAGGTGTGTGTAAACATTGTATGGTGAATCAATCGTTGTATCAATTCCAGCGTCATCTGCTAAACTAATCTTTTGACCAAGTTTTCCTTGAGCATATAGGATAGCGATATTACTTTGAAGTGGCATACCGGCATTCAAGCGGTTATAGAAGACACCTGCGATTTTCTTGCGGTCTTCGGTCTTAGCTCCTTCTTTTTCGACAAGAGAAGCAATGCTGAGCAATTCATTAACTGTCAGATTCTTTTCTTTGATCGTAGCGTAATATGGTGACATAGCCTTATCCATAGCAGCCACCATCTCATCAATCAAACTTTCAACAGTTGTACTGTCTTTGATTGTATAGGTCGCTGGGAAAAGGTAGCCTTCAAGACGATAACGAACGCCACTGTCTTTTGTTGGAAGACTTCCAAGTAGGTTTGGATACTTGGCTACTAATTGTGAGATAAAGGTCTCATCTTGAGCTTTTGCCAAGAAAGCATCCGCAGTAAGAGGTTCTTTAAATTCACCTTGAAGTTGTCCTACTGTTTGAGCGATTTGCTCTAATGTATAGCCTTCTGGAATGGTCAAGTTTGAAAGAACAGGTGCCTGAGCTTCAGGAGTCCCACCTTTTTGCAATTCTTGAATCAACTCATCCGTACTCATACTCTTCTTCAAGTTATAATAACCTGACTTCAAGTTGGCATGGCTATAGTATTTAGCATAAAGACTAAAGATAAGTCCATGTTTAACCAGACCAGATTTTTCCAAGGTGCTTCCAATTTCTTGAACATTTGCACCGTCTGGGATTTGAACCGTTACGTAATCCTTAGAGCTCGCATCCACAGGTTTCAAAGAATCTTGCACATAACCATAACCAAAATAACCACCAACTGCAACGAGTACTAGGAGAACTAGAACTGTTACTAGGCAACCTTTAGCTTTTGATTTTTTCTTTTTCTTAGTTGATGTTGCACCTTGACGACGACTACGACGTGGAGCATCAGCTAATCCACTGCTAGATTCTGTAGAAACAGGCTCTACTCTTTCAGGCATTCCTGGAGTGATTTCCTCTTTCTTGTCTTCTGTTTTATAGGTTACGGCTACCTTAGTCGGAGTATCGTTAAATTCTTTTTCTTCGGGTTTAAGCTCAACTGGTTCTACCTTAGGTTGAACAGGTTCCACTACAGGTTCTTCAGCCAGATGAATCGGCTCTACTAGAGGTTCGTCAGATTCTACAACTTCAATCTTATCAATGATTGGCTGTCTAATCTCTTCCTCTTCTTGGTCATCCGTTTCATCAGTTCTATCACTTGAAAGTGGAGGAACACTTGGTGCATTTTTTAGGATTTTATCGACAACAGATAGGGAATCAGCCATCAACTCTTCTGTTGATGTTTCTGTTTCACGATTTGAAGGAGTTGCTGAACTAGCTTGAGATGATGAAGCCGTCAGATTTGGAATCTCTACTTCTTTCTCTCTTCTATCTTGTTCTTTTACTCTTTCTAAATCACGTAGAATCTGCTCTTTAAAGCTTAATTTTTCTTCTTCTCTTGATTTTTCAGTCAAAAGCATTACCTCCTTGTTGACAATCCATAATATTATATCTTAAAAGTCGCAGAAAAGCAACCAACTAGGGCATTCCCTAGCTAGTTTTATTGATTTTCAGGCTGCCAGACCATATCATACCATGTTTCCCCAGCAAAGCTTGACTGAGATATTCCTTCATTAACAAAGCCGTGCTTTTCGTAATAGGCGATAAGGTAATCATGACACGTCAGATTAATACCCTCTCGTTCATGTTCTAAAGCGACCTCTTTCAGAGCCTTTAATAGTCTTTTCCCCACTCCCAAAGCTTGTGCTTCCTTGGCAATCGATAGGCAAGTCACAGAAATATAACCTCCAGGTTGATGGCTATAGTCTTTTATTTCTTCTGTAAAGGACTGATCATGTAGATGGCGGTGTGGGACGACTGGACCTTCGATATAACCAAGAATATGCCCCTCTTTTTCAGCGACGAGAAAGCTGGTCTGAATTTCCCGCAGATGGGCCTCAAAGACCGAACGAGGAATGGCTTCCTCCAGTGAAAAATTCTCAAGCTCTATCTCTATAATCCGATCTAAATCCGAAAATCTTGCTTGTCTGATTTTCATATTTCCTCCTGATAAAAGGGATTTCCCCAAATCAGATACCATTCAGAGCCACTGCCATAATGACTCTCGGTCACTTCTTCTTCAACAAAGCCATTCATTTCAAAATATGATAGTAGTTCATCAGGACTCTGCAAAAGAATACCTTGATAATCTAGTTCGACTGTCACCTGTTTCAAGGCTGCAAGAAGAAGAGTTCCCAGCCCCTGTCCCCAATGGTCAGGATGAATAGTCAAGGATTTTACTTCTATCCATTTGGGATGAATAGACTGAGCTTCTCCCAAAACATAGCCCACGAGCTGATTTTCATCCCCAGCTACAAGAAAGGTACCCGCAGTCTTGCGGATACTCTCTTCTAAAGATTGGCGGCTAAGTGACTCTTCTGATGAAGGATTGGCTTCTTCAATCGCCAACATTTCTTCTAAATCTGATAAGGTAGCTTGCCTTATAGTGATTGGAATTTCCATCTGTTTTCCTTATTGGACGTTGCTTGTCAAGTTAGACAAAAGACGTTCAAATGAATATTCATAGGTTTGGATGTCCCCAGCACCCATAAAGACGTAAACAGCATTGTCATGGTCTAGGAGTGGAGAAACATTTTCAACAGTGATAACCTGGTGTTTCTTGTTGATTTTATTGGCTAAGTCTTCTACTTTGACATCACCATGGTCCACCTCACGAGCTGATCCATAGATTTGCGCTAGGTAGACGGCGTCTGCTTGATTCAATGCATGGGCAAATTCGTCCAACAAGGCAATGGTTCTTGTAAAGGTATGCGGTTGGAAGATTGCCACGATTTCCTTGCTTGGATATTTCTGACGAGCTGCATCCAAGGTTGCAATGATTTCTGTTGGATGGTGAGCAAAGTCATCAATGATCACTGTATCATTGACAATTTTTTCAGTGAAACGACGCTTAACACCTGCAAAAGTTTTCAAGTGTTCACGGACCAAGTTCAAGTCAAATCCAGCTGTGTAAAGCAATCCGATAACAGCTGTCGCATTCATGATATTGTGACGACCAAAGGTTGGAATGTGGAATTGACCCAATTCTTGACCACGGAAGTGAACGGTGAATGTTGATCCAGTCGTAGAACGAAGGAGATCACTAGCTACAAAGTCATTGTCCTCAGCTTCAAATCCATAGTAATAGATTGGCGCATTGGCTGTGATCTTACGCAACTCAGCATCCTCACCGTAAACAAACAAACCTTTGGTAATTTGTTTGGCATAGTCGTTAAAGGCATTGAAAACATCCTCTAGACTTGTAAAGTAGTCTGGATGGTCAAAGTCAATGTTGGTGATGATAGAGTATTCTGGGTGGTAAGGCATGAAATGGCGCTCATATTCGTCTGATTCAAAGACAAAATATTTGGCATTGGCTGAACCACGACCTGTCCCGTCACCAATCAAGAAGCTGGTGTCTATGATGTGAGACAAGACGTGTGACAGCATACCTGTTGTTGAAGTTTTTCCATGAGCTCCTGCTACTCCCATGCTGACAAAGTCGCGCATAAAGCTACCTAGGAATTCATGGTAACGTTTGTAGCTGATACCATTTTGATCTGCATAGGCGATTTCAATGTTGTTATCTGGACGGAAGGCATTCCCCGCGATAATCTCCACATCACCTTGTAGGTTCTTTTCATCAAAAGGAAGAATCGCAATCCCTGCCTGCTCTAGTCCACGTTGAGTAAAGTAGTATTTTTCAACGTCTGAACCTTGAACCTTGTGTCCCATTTGGTGCAACATCAAGGCTAGGGCACTCATCCCTGATCCCTTGATTCCAATAAAATGATATGTTTTTGACATGCTTTTCCCCCCTACTCAGTAATTCTTGTCAGATTCAACTCTTGGGCAACCTGACGTTCCTGTTCTGTTTGCTTATTCTTTTTATTATAGATTTGACTCTTCTTTAGAAAATCGTAGTTGTTCTTTTTAGCTTTTTCCGTTTGGTTTTTCGGAGTTGGACTCGCCACTTGGCCAACATCCTCAGCTAAGATATAGTGAGACTGGCTCAAGTTTTTACTAAATTTGGCAAACTCACCTGGATTTTCCTTTTGAAATGGTGCTGTTGGTTGGTTTCCTTGACGAACAAGTGTTGAACCATTGTGTCGTCTAGTATGACTAACATCCTGAGTCAAATACTTGGCTGAACGTTTCTTCTTCAAGTCCGCACGCGCCTCTTCTCGAGCCAATTCAGCATAGGTTTTTTCAACTTTTTTAGGTTCTGGGCTTGGCTTTGACTCCTTATTAACCACTGGAGAAACTACAGTTTCTTCCTCATTGATAGGAGACCATTCCAAATAGTTTTTATCGCGGTAATCACCTTTGATATTGCTAATAAAGTCTGACTCATCGTACAAGTCCATGACTGGCATTTTGGTCAGCATGATCTCATCATCTGACACCAATGGAAATCGATCTTGTTTCATTTTGTATTTCCTTTCAACACTTCATTATAGCGTATTGTCTTGATTTTTCAAGTGCTGGCTTCAGAAATTCCCAAAATTTCACGAATTTCTGCCAGACTGAGACTCGCACGCGACTCCGTACCATCTAAAACTTGGGAAACCAAATGTTTCTTTTGTTCTTGAAGTTCTTGAATTTTTTCTTCAATGGTTCCTTTCGTAATCAAGCGATAAACCTCTACCTTCTGCTCCTGTCCCATACGATGGGCACGTCCGATAGCTTGGGCTTCAACCGCAGGATTCCACCAAAGGTCAACCAAAATAACCGTATCAGCTCCCGTTAGATTGAGACCAACACCACCCGCCTTAAGGGAGATGAGAAAGGCATCTCTCTCCCCTTGGTTAAAGGCCTTGGTCATCTCCTGTCTGTCATGAGCAGGAGTTGAACCTGTGATTTTGAAGGAGGTCAAGCCCAAGTCTGGGAGTTCTTTCTCGATTTTTTCCAACATTCCTTTGAACTGGGAGAAAATCAAGACCCGATGTCCACCATCAGCCACTTGTAGCAATAAATCTCGAAGACTATCCAATTTACCACTAGCTCCTTGGTAATCGTCCATGAAGAGAGCTGGCGTATCGCAGATCTGGCGCAATCGCATGAGTCCAGATAAGATTTCTACCCGACTTCTCTGGAATTCTTGATCGGTCACTTGCGCTAGGCGGTCTCGCATCTGTTGCAACTGGGCTAGATAGATAGCCTTCTGTTGGTCTTCCAGTTCATTTTTATAGACGACTTCGATCAGATCAGGCAGTTCTGTAAGAACTTCTTCTTTCTTACGCCTCATGACGAAAGGCTTGATAAACTGCGCGACTCGGTCAGCCGGTAATTTCATAAACTCCTTTTTACTTGGTAAGAGCCCCGGTAGCACAATTTGGAAGATAGACCACAACTCTCCTAAATGATTTTCGATGGGCGTACCCGACAAAGCAAAGACTGCTGGCACCACAAACTGGCGCAAACTCTGAGCAATCTTAGTCTGGGCATTTTTCATGACCTGGGCCTCATCTAAGAAGAGAAAATCAAAAGCCATCTCTTGATAAAGCTCGCTGTCTTGACGAAAGGTTGCATAGCTAGTCACATAGATTTGGTGATTTTCAGAAAGAATCGCTTCTCGATTCGCTTTCAAACCATGAACGACAGCCAAATCCAACTGTGGGGCAAATTTCCTGAATTCATCTGCCCAATTGTAGATCAAACCTGACGGCGCTAAAATCAAGACTCGACTATCTTCTGTCACCTGACTAGTCAAAAAAGCGATGGTTTGCAGTGTTTTTCCCAGTCCCATATCATCTGCCAGGATGCCACCAAAGCCATAGTGATGAAGCATCTGGAGCCAACGGACACCCTTTTCCTGATAGTCTCTCAAACTCGCCTGAACCTGTATATCTCCCAAAGGAAAATCCTCTGGATGAGTCAAATCATGAGCTAAGTGCTGAAATTCCTCTGAGAAGGAAATCCTGTCTCGACCTTCAAAAAGCTGAGAAAGGCTATAAGCTAGAGATTTTCGAGCTTGAAAAGAACCATCTTTTAGCTCAACTCCCAGTTCCTGCAAATTTTGACGAATCTGCTTGGTTTCCTCATCAAAAAAGTACACTTGGTCAGAACAACTGATATAGAAATCCTGATTGCTGGTCAGGGCTTTAAGAGCTTGATCAATCTCTTCTTGGGCAATCCCTTGGAAATCAAACTGAATCTCCAACAGTCCTCCCTTGGACTCAATCTGAACCTGAGGAGCTTGGGCACTGTATAGCTGATTCATTTCATCAGACAAGAAAACCTGACCCAATTTCTCAAAAGCTGGAATCGTATGGTGAAAGAAAGAATAAACTGCCTCTGGCTTCAAAGCCTGTCTCCAAGACTGAAAATCAGCCTCAAAACCAGCTCCTAAACAGACTTGAAATAGCTGGTTTTCCAAGACGGCATCGCTTGAAAATGGTAATTGTTCCAGCTGTTGCTGACTAGTCACCTTAAGATCTCCATAATCAAACTCGATATCCAAACGAATGCGACCGTCATCCTCCCTATCAAAGTAAAAGATTGGTGAAAAGGATCTGATTTGCAAGCGCTCAGGAGCAGAAACTGTGCCCAGCTGTCCAAACAAAGGCAAACAGGCTGCCAAGCGGTCACGATCACTGTTATCAAATTGGAGGCATTTCCTCCCTCTTTCCTCCTGAGGGAGCTCCTTGAGTTCCTTTAGTAGGCTGATTTGTTTAGGGTTTAATAGATAAAGATTCCCCTTATGAAAGAGAACCGCTCCCCCATAAAATACGTTGACTCGCTCACTTTCAGAAATCTCCATCTCAAAATAATCAGGATACTCCTGCACGGAAAAAGAGAACAGTTCTGCATCTGGATCTAAATCATGAAAGAGAAGATTTTCATAACTAGTAATCTGATGTTCGAAATGAAAATCCTCCAAATTCATCAGCAACTCCACTCCCTGTTCAAAAAAGGTCAGAGGGAAAAAGAGGTGACGACCTTGATTGGGGAAAAAGAGGTCTTGACTCAGTCCCTCCTCAATCAAGCCACATAAAAAAGTAAGAACTTCTTGACTAGCTGTATCAAAAGCATCCCAAGACAAGTCATTTTCATAGTGTTTCCCAATCATATATGATTTTCGAAGGACTAAGACCTTCAAAAAGAGAGGGATGTCACGAATGACATAATATTTTTGACTATCAACTAAACCGATTCGGAGAGTCCAAAGGAGACGATTGGTTCCAGCTTCTACCTGGCCTTGAGCCGACAAAGTGTAGATTTTCTCTCTCTTCTGAGGTTGAATACGCTCCAAAAAACTACCACCAAAACTAACCTTGGTTTCGACCTCTTCTTGCTCTTCATGTCCTTTTTCTAAGGCTTGTAAAATCACCTGGCCTTCTTCATCGTTCTTCAGATAATGCTCAAGCGCTGCGAGGTGAAGACAGTAACCTCTTTTTTGGAAAAAATCACAAGCACAAAAAACCAGATCATCCTCTAAACTGTAGCGCAAGTCTTCTCCCGCCACACGAGTATAGAGGCGATTTCCTTTTTCCTTGATAATCTCAATGTTGCCTGTCTCATAGAGAGTAACACCCTCCATGCGCAACTTTCCTGGAATCAATTTAGCCATAGTTACCCCTTTATCTTATCTTTTCATTATACCACATTTTCCCCTATGAAAATAGCCTTCTAGGAAGACTTTTCTCCTAGAAGGCTCGATTTTAAAGTGTATCAAAAGTGGTCACGATGCGTTGGCAAACTTCTTCCAAAAGTGTTTTAGGCATAGCAACATTGAGGCGGGCATGAAGAGTTCCCTCCTCTCCAAAGTCCAAACCTCGGTTCAAGATAACCTTGGCTTCATTCTTCAAAAGCTCTTGCAAGCGGTCATCCGTTAGGTCATAGGCTGAAAAATCAAGCCAGATCAAGTAGGTACCTTGCGGTTTCATGACCTTAATCTTGGTTTCGTTGCCCAAAACATCCACTATATAGTTAATGTGATCCTCGATGACTTCCTTTAACTCTCCTAACCAGTCCTTACCATAACGGTAGGCAGCTTCTGTCGCCAAATAACCCAAGCCTGAGATTTCATGCTGGTTATTGGCCAACTGGCGTTTTTGGAAAGCAACACGAAGCTTGGGATTTTCAATAACTGCATAGGAATTCTTGGTCCCAGCAATATTAAATGTCTTAGTGGCACTACTCAAGATAAGGGCAAAGTCTTTAAAAGCTGGATCAATGGTATTGAATGACTGGTGTTTGTGATCAAAGAGAGCCAAATCTTGGTGAATCTCATCTGAAACCAACAAAACACCATGTTTTTGGCAGAGATGACCAATCTTTTCTAACACTTCCTTTTCCCAAACACGTCCACCAGGATTGTGGGGATTGCAAAGGATATAAAGCTTCACATCCTCTTCCACCAATTCCTTCTCTAACTGGTCAAAGTCAATCTCAAACAACCCGTCCTTTTCCACCAAAGAATTGGTAATCAATCTGCGATTGTTCAGTTTGACACTGCGGGCAAAAGGTGGATAGACCGGTGTGTTAATCAGAACAGCCTCTCCTTCTTTTGTAAAGGCTTGAATGGCTGTTGAAATAGCTGGTACCACACCCTCGATAAAGACGAGGGCATCCTTATCAAAGTGATAGCCATGTTGTGTGGCTTCCCAGTCCTGAACCGACTCAATCAAAGCATCACTGGCATAGGTATAGCCATAGACCAACTGATCTGCGTAGGCTTGTACAGCTTGTCGAACTTCAGGCAAAACCACAAAGTCCATATCTGCTATCCAAGCTGGTAGAACTTCTCGATCAGCTTCCGCTTCTTTCCATTTATAGGTATGATGCCCAAAACGATTGGGCAGGCTTGTAAAATCATATTTTCCCATATCTATCTTATCCTTCCAAAGCTTGTCGCAAGTCCGCAATCAAATCTCTGGCATCCTCAATCCCAATTGACAAGCGCAAGAGGTCATCTGTTAAGCCATAGGAATGACGCACTTCTGCTGGAATATCCGCATGGGTTTGAGTCGTCGGATAGGTGATCAGGCTTTCCACCCCACCTAAACTCTCAGCAAAAGAGAAGACCTTGAGGCTATTTAAAATATGAGGAATACGTTTTTCATCCACTACTTTAAAGGAAATCATCCCCCCACGTCCTGTATAGAGCACTTCCTTAACAGCAGGTGAATCCTTCAAAAAAGCAACCACTTCTTGGGCATTGGCTGTCGAACGTTCCATACGAAGAGGTAGAGTTTTGAGACCACGAATCAACTGATAACTATCAAATGGTGACAAGACCGCACCAGTCGTATTCAAATTGTAGAAAAGTTGCTCATATAGTTCTAAACTATTAGTCACAACCACCCCAGCTAAAACATCATTGTGCCCTGCTAGATACTTGGTAGCAGAATGAAGAACGATATCCGCACCATCTTCAATCGGTCGTTGGTAAATTGGGCTGTAGAAGGTATTGTCCACCACTACCCTGGCACCCTTGGCATGTCCTAGTTTGGCTAGTTTGGCAATATCAAATTCCAACATCAAGGGATTGGTTGGTGTTTCGATATAGAGAACATCCACATCCTTTTCTAACTCAGCAATTAGCTCTTCTTCTGTATTGGCATAGGTAAAATGGAACCGGCCTTCTTGCTCGACTTGGTTGAACCAACGGAAAGAACCTCCATACAGATCGCGCACAGCCAAGACTTTACTTCCTACTGGAAAAACACTAAAGGCCAGTACAATCGCAGCCATACCTGAACTCGTCGCAAGGGCATAGTCTGCTGATTCAATCGCAGCCAAGACTTCCTCCGCCTTACTCCGAGTTGGATTTTTAGTACGAGTATAGTCAAATCCCGTAGACTGACCGAACTCTGGATGCTGATAAGTTGTTGAAAAATGAAGTGGCGTCACCAAGGCACCTGTTGCCTTATCTGACTTGATTCCCGCCTGGGCCAAAATTGTGTTGATGTGTAGTTCTTTGCTCATACAATACCTCCAAATCTATAGTAACTATTGTACCACTTATTTTCACTAACTTATTTTCTTGTTTTCAAGAGCTAGTTATAGTTTCAAACTATATAAAAACGATAGTTCCTTGAGAAACTATCGTTTTTCCTGTTGAATAGACTGGTTATTTAACGTGTTTTGCCAGTTCTTCTTGGGCTTTTTTATTTGATTCTTCTTTTTCTTTCAGCCATTTTTCTTTCGCTTTTTCATACTCATCAGCCGTTACAGTCTTATCTTGTAACTTGAGATACTTGTATGATTCGACACCCTTATTTCCAGCTTGTGAGAATGGTGATGAGAATGGAACTGTCTTTCTCAAGGTCGGTGTTCCACCCTGAGAAACGTTTGGAATTGCAAGGGCGCTATCAACGAGCCAAGCTTGAATTTCAGCATATTTTTCATAACGTTTTGCTGGATCTTGCTCCTTGTTCGCTTCTTCTAACATTTGAGTGTAAGTATCCAGACCAACTGCCTTAGCCTTGTCATTGACCTCACCTGGTTCTAGACCAATATTTTGCAACATACCGCCGTTATTGACATTTAAGATATCAAGATAGCTTGATGGATCCAAGTAGTCAGCACTCCAACCGCCATTATAGATATCAAAGTCTTTTTGAGCTGCGGTTTGAGCGAGGTAGCTAGAGTTGTCAAAGTCATCTGTTGATAGCTGTTGGATATCGATAACCACATTCTCAGCTCCTAGAACAGATTCGATGGATTGTTTCAAAGAACTTGCTTCAAGTACACCTTTTTTAGCTGATTGGTCAACTGTTACATCCAAGTGGATTGGAAATTGCACACCCTTAGCTTCCAATTCTTTCTTGGCTTCTGCAAATTTAGCTTTAGCCTTGTCAGGATTGTAGTATGGATCTTGTGCATCTGCAAAGTTGATTCCTTGCCATTCTTGGCCATAGTTGACCATCTTTTCTGAAACAACATCGCCAAAGTCTTTTCCGTTGATACTTACAAATGTTGGAGGTACAACCAAGTTACGAATAATCTTTGTTGCTCCGTCCTCCCCTTGAGATTGTGCTCCATAGGCTGTACGGTTATAAGCATAGTTGAAGGCTTGACGGAAGTTTTTATTCAGAACTGCTTCTTGGGTTGATTTCTTTTCGATATCAGAGGACTTAGACGTGAAGTTATAAGATTTTCTGTCCAAGTTGAAGTTCAAGTAATAAGAAGTTGCATTTTGCATACTATAGATGATGTTATCCTTGTTCTTCTCTTTAATTCCTTCAAAGCTTGAGCTATTTGGATAGAGACGCGCGTAGCTATAGACTCCTTCTACAAAGTTACGTGCTAGTGCATCTTGGTCACTACCATCATAATAGGCCAATTTCACATCATCCACAAAGACATTTTTTTCATCCCAGTAGTTGGGATTTTTCTTGAATTCGATAACAGATTTTGAAACAAAAGATTTCATTAAGAAAGGTCCATTGTACAAAATACTAGAAGGGTCTACCTTACCAAAGTCATCCCCTTTTGATTTTAAGAAATCTGCATTGACAGGGAAGAGAATGGTTGAAGTTGTTTTAGAATTCCAATAAGGTTCTGGACGTGTCAAAGTATACTGAACTGTTTGGTCGTCAATCGCCTTAACACCGACAGTTGAAAAGTCACTTGTTTTCCCGTTGATATAGTCATCCAAACCTGCTACAGAGTCTTGAACAAGGTACAAGGCTTCAGATTTTTTATCAGCAGCATATTTCAAACCTGTGACAAAGTCTTGGGCCGTTACAGGGGCGTATTCTTCACCCTCATAAGTATACCATTTTGCATCCTTACGCAATTTGTAAGTATAGGTCAAACCGTCCTGAGAAACAGTCCAATCCTCTGCCAATGATGGAACATAGTTACCGTATTGGTCATTTTCCATCAACCCATCCACCAAATTGGTTACGATGTCATTGGTTGTTGCACGGTTTTCTGCAAGATAGTTCAAACTAGATGGATCGCTCGAATAAACATAGTTATATGTTTTAGTAGCGCTACTTGAATTTCCACATGCGCTCAGTAAGATACCTGCGCTTAACACGACACTTGCAAGTGTCAGATACTTGGCCTTAGACTTTTTCATTTCCAGAACCTCCTGTTTAAAAGTTTTGTCTTATTATACAGCTTTGGTTTTATTTAGTCAAGTGATTTCTGAAGAAAAACTTAAAAAAGCATATTTTTTGCTCTTAATTTTAGAAAAAGTTCTCTTTTTTTAAGAAAAATGTAGTATAAAAACCTTTCTGTTAAAGAAAGGTTAAATTTATTACTTTTATTTATAAATCTTTTTACGATATTTTCAATCGTGTACGTAGTCGATCTGCTTGAGCTTTGCCGATTATCTTGTCCAAGAGTCGTGTCCGTAGGCTCATCAAACCATAAAGACCTCCTCCAAGCCCTCCGATGAGAGCCACATAAAGGAAACTCCAGAAACGTCCACTTGGTTGGAAGACAAAACCGAGTAGCCACTGCAAGAAGCCAACTAGGATAAACATGACAAGGGTCAAGATGGTAATCAAAATGGTTCGCTTCAAGATTATCTTTCGACGAGCACCCGTTACCTGGCAAATGTCTCGGTACATCAGGACATTCGGAATAATCAAACCGATAGTCGTTGAAATCAAGGGACCGTAACTATGGAAAATAGCAATGGTTGGCAATTGCAAGACGATCTTAGCAATGGAACCATAGATGAAGTAAAGAACTGCCTTGCGGTTTCGGAACATGGCCTGAAGCATAGGAGACAAGACCATATACAAGCCTAGGATAGTAGACTGCAAAACTGCAAAGACAAATAAACCCATGGCCAAACTATCTGGCTTACCGTAAAAGACCGTGTAAAGAGGCTCCCCTACCATGACCACTCCAACCGTTGCCGGCAGTAAAAATAAGAAGAGCATGGTGAGACTATCTTGGACTAGGCGAGCCGCTGCCGGTAAGTCGCCTTTTACATAGTTTTCCGTCAACAGCGGCAAACCGACACTCCCAATGGAAACCCCCACAGAGATTAAAATCATGGTAATTTTATTAGGATTGGCAGAGAAATAAGAAAACATAACAACCAAGTCTTCATTGCTGTAGTTGGTAAACCACTTCATACTATTGATAAAGGTCATCTGGTCTAAAATCTGGAAGAGCTGGATGGCTGATCCTGTCAGGATAAAGGGAATGGCTTCCTTTATGGTATCGACTAAGAGTCGCTTACTATTGATTTTATCCCGTGTTTCAAAAACTCTTTTGAGCAAACCTTCTTGGGCAAGAAAGTAGATCAAAACTGCAAAACTTGCCACCATCCCCACAAAGGCTGCAAAGGTCGATTGGGTAACGGCTGATAAGTAGTCACCAGAACCCATCTTCATAATGAAGAAGGTTGCCATCAACATCCAGATAACACGGATTACCTGCTCGGCGATTTGACTCATAGCATAGGGTTTCAGGTTATTCATCCCTTGGAAGAATCCTCGGATGACACTCATAGATGGGAAAATCAAGACTGCCCAAGCCAAGCTCTGCATGATGGGAATCAGGTCTTTCCCCACACCTGACAAATCTGCTAACCAGGGAGAAAAGAGATACAAGACCAAAGCAAAGACTAAGCCCAAGCCCGTCATAAAGCTTAGGAAACTCCGAATCAAGGCAAAGCTATGCTCTTCTTCTCGCATGGTATTGTACTTAGCTACTTGTTTGGCGACCGCAACTGGGATACCCGCTGTCGAAATCAGCAAGAACCAGGCGTAAATATTGTAGCCCATGGTAAAGAGTCCATTTGCCTTAGCAGCATAGGTCCCCATCCAGATATACCAGGGAATAATGTAGATAGCACCAAGGAGGCGACTAATAAAGTTACTAGCTGTTAGCCAAGCAGTCCCTCGCAACATCTGGGCTTGCTGGTGATTGTTTTCGTTAGACATAGCTTCCTCATTCAATTTTGATAACTAGGAAAAGTTCCTTATCTTCCATTATAAACTTTTCCTTGTTACTTGTAAAATTCGGGCTTGAAGTTTATAATAGAAAGTATGATTAAGATTGAAACCGTATTAGATATTTTAAAGAAAGATGGCCTTTTTCGTGAGATTGTTGACCAAGGACATTACCACTACAACTACAGTGAAGTTGTTTTTGATAGCATCAGTTATGACAGCCGAAAAGTAAAAGAAGGGACTCTTTTTTTTGCAAAAGGTGCTGCCTTTAAAAAAGAATATCTGCTCTCAGCTATCTCGCAGGGCTTAGCTTGGTATGTCGCAGAAAAGGACTACGAGATTGGTATCCCCGTCATCATTGTGAACGATATCAAGAAAGCCATGAGTTTGATTGCGATGGAATTTTATGGTAATCCGCAAGAGAAACTCAAAATTCTCGCTTTCACAGGGACAAAAGGAAAGACAACAGCTGCTTACTTTGCTTACCACATCCTATCTCAACGCTACCCAACAGCTCTCTTGTCAACTATGAATACAACTCTGGATGGCAAGACCTTCTTTAAATCTTCCTTCTCAACACCTGAAAATATCGATCTTTTCGACATGATGGCTCAGGCTGTTAAGAATGGAAGAACCCATCTTGTAATGGAAGTCTCTAGCCAAGCCTATCTTGTTCATCGAGTCTATGGTCTGACCTTTGATGTAGGTGTCTTTCTTAACATCACTCCTGACCATATCGGTCCGATTGAGCATCCAAGCTTTGAAGATTACTTCTACCACAAACGTCTCTTGATGAAAAATAGCCGAGCAGTTGTCATTAATAGCGACATGGACCATTTTTCTGTATTGAAAGAACAAGTGGAAGATCAAGAACATGACTTCTATGGTAGCCAGTCAAGTAACCAAATCGAGAACTCCAAAGCCTTTAGCTTTTCCGCTACAGGTAAACTCGCTGGTTATTATGATATCCAACTCATCGGCCACTTTAACCAAGAAAATGCCGTTGCTGCAGGACTTGCCTGTCTTCGTCTAGGTGCCAGTCTTGAAGATATCAAAAAAGGGATCGCTGCAACCCGCGTCCCTGGACGTATGGAAGTTCTCACTCAGAAAAATGGAGCCAAGGTCTTCATCGACTACGCCCACAATGGTGACAGTCTGAAAAAACTGATTTCTGTTGTTGAAACTCATCAAACTGGAAAGATTGCTCTGGTTCTCGGTTCGACTGGAAACAAGGGTGAAAGTCGTCGCAAAGACTTTGGACTCCTCCTCAATCAACACCCTGAGATTCATGTCTTTCTCACCGCTGATGACCCCAACTATGAGGATCCAATGGTCATTGCTGAAGAAATCAGTAGCTATATCAGTCATCCTGTTGAAAAGATTGCCGATCGTGAAGAAGCCATCAAGGCAGCGATGGCCATCACAAATCAAGAACTCGATGCTGTGATTATTGCAGGCAAGGGAGCTGATTGTTACCAAATCGTCCAAGGAAAGAAAGAAGACTATCCTGGAGACGCAGCTATCGCAGAACGTTATCTATAAAAAAAATCAAGGGAAACATTCCCTTGATTTTTTTAGTCTTCTTTTTTAAATGAATTTTTAAGACCTTCAACGGCACCTTCTACAGCACCTTTAGCATCTTCAACAACTTCTTTTGCTTTGGCAACTGTTTTTTCTACAGTACCTTCTGCTTCTGTCTTGCTATCGCCAGTAACTTTACCAAATCCTTCTTTGATAGCACCAGTTGCTTGATCCAATTTATTTTCAAGTGACATAGTTCTGTCTCCTTTGCTTTTAATACGATAAACGTTATCGCTTACATTCAGTTTATGCTTATTCTTTAGCAAAGTCAAATAATCTGCTCAAAAGCAAACAATTAAGACAAATAGAAAGATAAGCGTTCCTTGTCAAAATCAACAGCCAACTCATACTTTCCTTCTTCGTTTTGAACAATATAACCCAAGACGACTAAACTCTCAACGAAGATATCACGCCGTTTCTGCATGAGCTGGTCCTTTTTGAGGAACTTGAGCAAAAACGTCGTCATATACTTGAGAGCATACTCAGGATTGACATCTCCTAAAATGGCATAGAGTTCCTGCTGTTTTTCTGTCAAAGGATAATGATCCTTGACCTTATAGAAATAATTAGACAGGGTCATCTTTTCTCTAGCAAAATCTGTAGATTCGACTAAAATGGCTGCATTGGTTTGATTGCGCAATTCTGTCTCAAAAGTCTTCTCTAGCAAGGCTTGATAGACTGGACTGTCCTCTCTGATAAAAATTTCTTGGTCAAGGGCTAAATCATCCGTAGATTCTAAAAAAGGGAGATTGAGGGAATAGCGTTTGTTTGCCCTTAGGATCAATCCTGCCTTAATATACTCTTCCATGAGTTTATCAACTGCTACATCTGGAAACTGAGCCTTGATTTCCCGGAGGATTACATCATCATGCTGGTCCAGGTAGTCCACCAAATCTATAAAAAATGGCTGCCGAGTCAAACGAGAGGGATTAAAAATCTGAATCATGAAGATTCCTTTCTTTACATTCTAAAAGAGGGGATGCTGCTAGTTGACTAGGATTGGTTCCTGGCTGATTCAGAGGCACAGGAAGTCCGAGTCTCTGATAATATTCTCTCCAAAAATCACTGATCTCCTGCTCCCCATCACCAAATTTCATCGGAATGGTCTCAAAAATAGGTAGGATTTCTGCGATATACTGGGAGCAGTAAAAGCCAAGCCCATCTGGATAAAAAGAGGCATTATAGGGTTCACCTAAATATTTGCTTGCTCTTTCCTTTACCAAGTCAGCTTCCAGCTCTGGATAGACATAAAGGTCATAGAGATGAGTTCGTTCAAAAAATTCAGCCAGTTCTTGACAAATGACACCAGCTTGCCCACTAGCATGGTAGATGAAACCGTCCAAAAAGATGGCTACATGACTATAGTTACCGGTAGAAGCCTGGATGGCCTGCCCCATATCTGAAAGGTCCTTCACAAAAATCAAATCACCATTTTCTAACATCTTTCTCTCCTAGAAAAAAAGGAGCCGAAACCCCTTTAGCTATATGGAAAACACTGTTTTCTCGTGTCAATCTCCAGTCAAATAATTACCATTTAAATAATTCATTAACTATATTATAAGAATCACTCTAGCTGAAAATAATAAAGCAGACCCAAACTTCCAAAAGACAGAGCTAAGCAGAGGATTCCTATTTGCAATCCATACAAATGCCAAAAACTACCACTAACTAAAATAAAAATCGATGTCTCAGCAACGAGGCGATGCCATTTTTTAAAAGCATGTGGAGATTTTGGTGCCATATATCGTGCCCAAAATAAGATTAATAGAACTGCTAGAAGAAAAAATAGGAATTTTTCCAGCCAAGAAATTTGTATCACAGACACGGAGAAAAGACCAAGAATTGCGACAACTTCAACCAAAAAGTGCAGTCCTTCAATCAATCGCATCATGCTATCACCTTCTATAAATAGTCAAATTAACAGTTCCAAATATTCCTTAAGAATTACCCATTAAAGCTTTCTGTCAACTGAGGCACCACTTGTTTCTTACGTGAAACAGCACCTGGAAGGAAAGCGTGGTTGTTTTCAAGTTTGAAGTTGAAAGCTGCTTCGACCTTGTCCATGTTTGATCCAAGAGCAAGGATTTCTGAGTTTGAGTTGACGATGTCTGTAATCATCAAAACAAAGTCAGAGTAGCCGTTTGCTGTATTGGCAGCTTGCATTGCTGCTTCGATTTCAGCTTGGCGTTCCAAGACTTCAGCAATATCAACTGTGTTAACCTGAGCAACACGAACCTTATTTCCGTTGAGTTCAAATGTCTTAGCATCGATGTCAATCAATTCTTCAGCAGATTTACTAGCCAAGTTTGTACCAGCTTTCAGCATAGCCAAACCGTACTCTTCCAAGTTGACACCAGCTAATTCTGCCAATTCAGGAGCAATGACTTTATCAGATGGGTGAGTTGTTGGTGATTTCAAAAGAAGAGTATCTGAAATCAAACCTGAAAGCATCAAACCTGCGATTTCTTTAGGAACTGCCACACCATGTTCTTTGAACATGCGGTAAACGATAGATGAAGCTGATCCAACTGGTTCCAAACGCATGTAAAGTGGGCTTGCAGTTTCAAAGTTAGCCACACGGTGGTGGTCCACAACACCGTAAACTTCTACTTCAGCGATATCTGATACTGACTGTTGGAATTCATTGTGGTCAGTCAAGATGACTTGTTCTGCACCTTCTGCTTTAGCAGATGTGATGACGCGTGGTGCTTCTACACCAAAATAGTTCAAAACAAAAGCTGTTTCTTCATTAGGAGTTCCAAGTGCTACAGCTTCTGTGTCCAATCCATAAGCCTCTTTTGCAAGGTAAGCAAAGGCTACAGATGACCCGATGGCATCTGAGTCTGGATTTTGGTGACCAAATACTAGAATCTTAGACATGATAATACCTCTTTAAATTTATTCATCTTATTTTAGCACTTTTTTCCTCTTTTGACAAAAGTAAGAGGAGTCAAAAGACTCCTCGTTAGATATCAATATGGTTGACTAGATTTTTCTCTTGATTTTCGGATAAAAATCGTTCTTTCTGTGGACGTTTCTTACGTTTGAGGAGAGATTCGGCAGACATGGCTTCTTCCTTACTAGCAAAACCCTCTACATAGATGAGTTTGACTGGCAAGCGAGCTCGGGTATACTTGGCTCCCTTACCACTATTATGAACGGCAAGGCGCCTCTTCACATCCGTTGTATAGCCCGTATAGTAAGAACCGTCGCGACACTCCACCACATACATATAGGCCTTATGATCCATAGTAAATCTCTTGAATTTCTGGTGTATAAGAACCATCATCATTGTGAACGATGAGTGGTGGCAAGACCTTAAAGCCACTGGTCGATCCATCCTTGATAGCTTCGATTAAGAGCATATTAGCCTCCTTCTCACGTTTAGGATAGACAAATTGCAGGCGCTTGGGTGCCAAATTATGGCGTTGAAGCATGTCTAAGATATCCAAGAGCCGATCTGGACGATGAACCATGGCCAAACGGCCATTAGACTTGAGAATACTCTGAGCACTACGGCAAATTTCTTTTAGGTTAGTCGTAATTTCGTGTCTGGCCAGAAGGTAATGTTCACTCTCGTTCAGATTAGAATGCGGATCCACCTTAAAATAAGGCGGATTGCACAAAATCATATCCACCTTACTTCCCTGAATGTGGGCAGGCATATTTTTCAAATCATCACAGATGACCTGCATCTGCTCTTCCAAGCCATTCAACTGAACCGAACGCTCTGCCATATCCGCCAAGCGCTCCTGAATCTCTACAGATATTATCCGCGCCTGAGTACGTGAACTAGCAAAAAGTCCCACTGCACCATTTCCAGCACAAAAGTCCACAATTAAACCCCGTTTAGGGAAGCGAGGAAAGCGTGATAAAAGAACACTATCCACCGAATAGCTAAACACCTCTCTATTTTGGATGATTTTGATATCTGTCGAAAAGAGCTGATTGATTCGCTCTCCTGGTTTTAATAATTGTTCTTCTTTCATACTTTTATTATAACAAATAATGTTAATATTACAAATGGTTTAGATAATCGTATTTATGGCTTCTTCTTTAAATGCTCTAATGCCTCACGCGTCCAAACAGGCATCATTCGTCCAAGTGGTGCAAAACCGTGCTTGATCCGATCATTTGAAAAACGTCTCCGTCTTGGCAATTGATGTTTTTCCTCTTCCAAGGTACGGATAGAAAGACTAGCCTTCCCAGTGTATTCGTCAAAATCCACCACCTGAACTTGGACTTCATCACCAATTTTTAAAATGTCATAGATATTTTCAATAAATCCCGTCCGAATCTCCGAGATGTGAATCAGCCCTGTCACCCCTGTCTCTAACTCAACAAAGGCACCATAGGGCTGAATTCCTGTAATACGCCCAGTTAGCTTATCACCAATTTTCATTCTAGTCCTCAATTTCAATCGTTTCAATTACTACATCTTCAACTGGTTTGTCCATTGCACCAGTCTCAACAGCTGCAATGGCATCCAAGACCGCAAACGATTCTGCGTCCACCAATTGCCCAAAAACAGTATGGCGACGGTCAAGGTGAGGAGTTCCACCTTGTTCTGCATAAATCTCAGCGATTGGTTCAGGCCAGCCACCACGCGCAATCTCTTTTTTAGAGTACGGCAAATGTTGGTTTTGAACGATAAAGAACTGGCTGCCATTGGTATTTGGACCCGCATTGGCCATAGAAAGGGCACCACGGATATTGTAGAGTTCTTCTGAAAATTCATCTTCAAAAGAGTCGCCGTAGATTGACTCACCACCCATACCAGTACCAGTTGGATCTCCACCTTGGATCATAAAGTCCTTAATAATACGGTGGAAAATCACACCATCATAGTAACCGTCTTTTGACAGAGCAACAAAGTTGGCTACTGTTTTGGGAGCATGTTCAGGGAAGAGCTTGATACGCAAGTCTCCGTGATTGGTCTTAATGGTCGCAAGCGGACCTTCTACTGCTTCAATGTCTACTTGTGGGAAATGCAATTCTTTTTCTACCATACCAAATCCTTCTAAGGCATCAAAAATGCCATCTTCTTCTACTGTTTTTGTAATATAATCTGCTTTTTCTTTGATTTTATCATGGGAAACACCCATAGCAATACTGATTCCAGCATAATCAAAGAGTTCCAAGTCATTGAGACCATCCCCAAAGACCATAACATTCTCTGGTTTCAAGCCTAGATGTTCTACAACCTTGGCAACACCAGTGGCTTTTGAACCTGAAATCGGCACGATATCTGATGAATGTTCATGCCAACGCACCATGCGAAGTTTACCAGAGAGACTATCTGGTAACCGCAAGTCATCCCCTTTTTCCTCAAAGGTCCACATCTGGTAAATGTCCGCTTTTTCATGGAAGTTAGGATCCACATTCAAGTTTGGATAAATCGGGTCAATAGCCTCACTGATCAGTTCTGTTCGCGTGGAGAGTTTAGCAGAATGACTTCCAACTAAACCATACTCAATTCCCTCTTCCTTCGTCCAAGAAATGTACTCCTCAACATCTGACTTGTCAATCTGATGTTGATAAATGACCTGACCTTTTTTATCTTCTATATAGGCCCCATTTAGGGTTACAAAAAAGTCAGGTTTGAGCTCTCGAATCTCTGGAACGACACCGAAAATACCACGACCAGAGGCAATTCCTGTTAAAATTCCTTTTTCACGTAACTGTTTAAAGACAGTGGGAATTGTAGCTGGAATAAAACCTGTCTTTGACGTACGCAAGGTATCATCAATATCAAAAAAGACGATTTTAATCTTTTTTGCCTTGTATTTTAATTTCGCATCCATCTCTCTACCTCTTTTCCATCACTCTTTCCATTATACCATAAAGCTGATGAAATTCCCTTTATGAAAAAAGATGAAAATCCTATCAAAAAGAGAGCCAGAAAAACTAGCCCTCTCTTTTCATCCTAGAACATCTCTAGAGCAATCATGGTAATCATCGTTGCATCATAGTAGTTGTCCGAAGGTAAATCTTGTGTGAAAATGTATTTATTTTGCTGAAGAAGTTTCAGATAGCCTTCTCCCTTGTCAGACGCGTAGGTAATCGGTGCCAAGAAACTACCTGCCTGGTATTGATTGAGGGCCGTTCCATTCAAGTCATAGCCAGCATAAATGCGTTGCTCTTTCATAAAGAAATCCATCATCTTTTGAACGAGTTTTTGGCTTCTTTCATCCTGGCTCTGTGACAAGTGATAAGGCAAACGGCAAGCGTTATAAGAGTACGCCCCATCGTATTGAGATTCGATAGTGTTGGCATCAACAAGACGTGCCCCTGACTTCTCAGCCCAGATAAAGTCTGGCAAGAGACCCGTATCAGAATGAGAACTGATTTGCTCCAATTGCCCAAGCATCTTATCCTTAACATCTAACCACTGTTTGTTTCCAGTCAGGTCATAGAAAGACTGGAAATAGTGAGGAAGAGTATCAGATGTCCGCATCAAGTAATAATAATCAGAATCCTTGTTTGCCCAGTTTCCTACTGTTAAAACACCTGTCTCTTCATTGTAGTTGTACTTAAGGATATCATCCAAGATTTTTTTAGCTTGCTCTTGGTATTCCTGCGCCTTATCTGGCCACTGTTTGGCAGCTTCAATTAAAGAATAAGCGATATAGAGATCTCCATCAGTTGCATTTTGTTTCTCGACCGTTTCGCTATCATTTTTGATCACTTGCTTCCAAGACATCAACTGCGTTCCCTCAATACGATGATTTTGATAATAGCGATAAAGACTCTCATAATCTGCTTGACTTGCTTGCCCTTTTTGGGCTGCTAAAACCGTTATGAGCATGCCGTAACTTTGGGCTTCAGATAGAACTGTTGTTCCCTCCGAATCACTCGTCGTACGAACATAAGACTGATTGCCTTTTGTAACAAGGAACTGTTGGCTCCATTGGCTGTAAATTCGATTACGCATCTCGATTTTAGTCCTTCCTCTTGCCAAAAACAAGGCTAAACAAAAGATAGAAAGAATGAGCACAAACCAGACATATTTTAATTTATTCGTTTTCATAGAACCTCCTATCCTGCAAATCGCTTGGTTTTAACCCACTTGGTTTCTTTTCGTCGGAGTACTTTATCCAGCACGATTGAAGAAATGGAATCAACGGATACAACGATAAACATCTGTGCATAAGAGAAATAGGCTGCCAGGGCTAACCAGATTTGTTTAGTTGTTGCTTGTCCAAATTGACTTGCCAATGCTGTCATAATTTGCATCAAATAGAGACCAATCATGAGAATCCAGTTAAAGAGCATGAGCTGAGCGATGTAGATATTGTCCGCATCAAAAGCAAATGGAACCCTGACATCTGGGAAGAAAAGATTAAGACAGATCGCTAGCACATTCGCTAGGAAAATCAAATCCGAAAGAACAATAGCAAAGTTAAACCAAAAGAAAACACAAGAATAGTTAAAGACTTCTAGTTTAACGCGCCAGTTTGCTCTGCCAAATAAATGCTTAAAGTTCGAGAGAACAACTTCATAATTTCCTTTCGCCCAACGTTTCCGCTGCATATAGTAACTCTTTAAGGTCTCAGGTTCTTGTTGGAAAGCCTCTGAATTATAGGCAAGGGCAATCAATTTACCACTCTGCATGATTTTGAAGGAAATATCGGTATCCTCAGTTAAGGCACCATTTTTCCAACCACCGATACTCTTTACAAAGTCGGTTTGAATGATAAAGTTGGTTCCTGGGATACGCCCAATTTTAAAGAGATGCCACATCCCAACGTGGTGCACGCGCTGAGTAACAACGATCTCTTGGTTGATACAACGAGTCAAGAAATTTTGGTTGGCGTTTCGAGTCTTGTTGCGGCCAAAAGATGCCACATGACGTTCTGGATCCTTCATAACTTCTTTGACAAGGAAATAAAGAGCATTTTTTTCAGGCATGGCATCTGCATCATAAACACAGATGTATTCGCCTGTTGCCATCTCCAAAGCATCGTTTAGAACGCCCGCTTTTCCTCCCGTACCAGTACGGTCGATAATGGTTAGATTTCTTCCTGCATATTCAGGCATGGCTTGTACAGACAAACATTCTGCATAGGTGTTATCCGAACAGTTATCCGCAAACAAGAGCAACTCCACACGGTCGTGAGGATAGTTCATATCCAAGATAGCTTTTGCCGTTTGGGCAATAACCACATCCTCATTATGGGCAGGAACAACAATCGTTACCTTAGGATAATAAGGTAGAGGCGAAGTGTCTACACGAAAATCACTGTGTTTAAACCAAAAGTGTACTGCCGAAAAGAGAATTACCAAGCCCCATGCTAGAGAAATCCAAATTGTAAGCAAGGTAAAAATCATTAACATTTGACTAATCATGATTCACCGCCTTAAAATTTTTGTTTACTCGATGGTAAAGAATATTGTATGCAATAAATAGTATGATAAAACAAATGCCAAAGGCGAGACTGAGTCCCAAAGCAATACCAAAAAATAGTTCGGTTAAAGTCATGTTCCCCTCCTAATATTCCACAATTACATCTGTCTCTAGTTGACGTTTGAGATGACTGGCGACATCCGCGTAGTCTTGGTATTTATCTTTATTATCAGAGTTAATCACCAAATAGCCTGTTTGGAACTGAATTCCTTGATTGCCATCTTCTCCATGAAAAACTAAACTGCTCAGTTTCTCCTGCAAACCATTCAAATAAAGTTCCTTCAAAGAATGTTGGCTTTTACTGGATAGAACGAGAAAATTACCATCCGAAACGTAATAGAGTTTATCATTGTAGCTCAATTCCTGAGCAATTACCTCTTGAATGCTACTGAGCATCTGGTTATGTTCTTTCGGTTTAATCTGGAAGAACAAATCTTCATGTGCCCAATGAATCAATAGAGATTGAACCGTAACATCACTTTGTTCAGTGACCATCGCTTGGTAATCTGCTCGCGCTTCGTCTTCCTGTTCTTGTACCTTTGAGGCCACCTTGAAGAAATAATAACGAACCTTAAGTAGAATCCCAATCAAAAGAGGAAAACTGATTAATAAAAAGACCAGTTGAATGATCGGGATATAAACCACACCCGCAACCAAAACGATAAGTCCAAAACCAAATGCTAAGATAAGGGTCCAAGTAAGCAAAAGGTCAGATAATACCAACACTGCAAACAAGGCTAAAGCTAAAAAAAAGATTTGTTCTAAAATGATTGCTCGAGCATACAAAAAACAAAGCACCAAAAGAATGACCTCACAAGCAAGCAAAGCCATAAGCCAGTTTTTAAATTGACTCCAATTTTTCATTTTATCTTATTTCCCCCCTTTGAATTCCGATACAGAAGTCGCTGCCCCAAAGTACTGTTGAATGGATTGTACGATTCGTTCAGAGGCTCTTCCATCTCCATAAGGATTTGGTGCCTGAGACATTTGTCTATAAAGAGTTTCATCTGTTAAGAGTGCTGCCATCGCTTCTTTCACACGTACTGGATCCGTACCAACTAGCTTCAAGGTTCCTGCACGAACACCTTCTGGACGTTCCGTTGTGTCACGAAGGACAAGGACAGGTTTGCCGAGAGAAGGCGCCTCTTCCTGAACACCTCCAGAGTCAGTCATGATAAAATAGCTTCTTGAAGCCAAATTATGAAAATCAAGTACATCTAAAGGCTCAATCAAGTGAATACGATCGTGACCAGCTAAGATATCGTTTGCTGCTTCTTGCACAGCAGGGCTAAGGTGAACAGGATAAACAACTTCAATTTCCTGATGAAGATCGACCATCTCACGTAAAGCTGCAAAGACATTTCTCATTGGTTGACCTTGATTCTCACGACGATGCATGGTTACTAATACAAGTTTCTTATCTGGATCCAATTGATCTAAAACTTCATGATAGTAATCCGATTGAACGGTTAGTTTCAAGGCATCAATGGCTGTATTTCCCGTAATGACAATAGCAGACTCAGGGTGATTTTCCTTGAGGAGATTTTCTTTACTCTCACTAGTTGGAGCAAAATAGAGATCCGCTAGGTTATCAGTCATCTGACGATTCATTTCTTCTGGGAAAGGAGAATACTTATCAAATGTCCTTAGGCCAGCTTCAACGTGGCCGATTCGTACCTGATTATAGAAAGCAACTAAACTTGCTGCAAAAGTTGTTGTTGTATCTCCATGAACAAGAATTATATCTGGAAGTTCTTGCTTAACAACTGGATCAAACTTTTCTAAAATTTTTCCAGTAATGTCTAAGAGGGATTGATTTTTCCCCATAATATCCAGGTCATAATGTGGCTCGATGCTAAACGTTTCAAGAACTTGATCAAGCATTTGACGGTGCTGAGCTGTCACAACTGTGATCGTCTCAATGCTGTCACTATGTTTTTGCAATTCTAACACTAAAGGGGCCATTTTAATAGCTTCTGGTCGTGTTCCAAAAACAACCATCACTTTCAGTTTCTTCATTACGCTATCCTTCTACTATAATAAAATTTGACACATCAGATTAATCTTTATATCGAATTATTGCGCAAATCAATTAATTTGATTATCTTAATTATTTTACCGTCAATTAATTTATATGTCAATTTTTTCCAAATTATATTATTGCATTTAATTTAATTTTAACAATTTGTAACCTTTTTGTAACAATATTATTTACAACCTTTAAAAAGCCTTATTTTAGGAAATTTTAAGACTTTTCAAAAGAATCCGTATTTAAAAAAACTAAACCTTATATGTTTTTTTTGATATTTATTTTTATCTTGATAATTCAAACAATTATATTTTACCACTTTGAGGAATAAATCAAACAATTTCAAACAAAAAAATTCCTTTTTCGAATGAAAAAGGGACTGTGATTGTTGTTTACTATATTTAAAATTTAAACCTTATAAAATCTGTCTTAAAACAAATTTTTCGACAGATACAAGACCAATTCTCCGATATCTTCACAAACCGCATTCATGGCCGGTTGATGGTTCTGATACCAAACACCCGTCCCATCTGGAATATAGCCTCGTTTGATGTATAATCTCTGGGCAGGTCCATACCCTGAATGGAGCCCAACACCAAGGGTCACCTTATCCGATATGAGCCTAACTTGTTTTTCTGCTTCTTCCAGCAAGAGATTTCCAATACCTTGATTTTGAAAAGGTTCAAAGACATTAAAATCTGAGAGTTCTGGATAGATTTCTGCAAAAGGCCCCTGCTTAGCGCAGGACAAAATTGTGATATAACCCGCTAAAGCACCCTCAACCTCTGCAACTAAGACTTCTCTCTCCCCACTTTCTTGCTCCTTAAAGTATCGAGTTAAAATCTCCTCTCTACTTGGCCAACCTTGGCTGATAAATCCTCGAGATAGTTCTTGTATGTCAGATTCTTGCATTTTTCTAATTGAACATGTCGTCTTCATAAGCTGCTCCTTTATAGCTTTCTCCTACCATTATAGCACGATAATAAAGATTAAAAGAAAAAACCTAGTAAGACAAAAGAATCTTACTAGGTCAACAGGGAATCCTTTCTAACAAAATCCTATAAAAATCTGAAAAAGAGGTCCACTGGACCTCAATTCGCTCTCTCATTTCAAGGCTCGTGAAAAAAAGACCCATATGGATCTTAATTCGCTTTCTTATTTCCGAGCTCATGAAAAAGAGGTCCACTGGACCTCAACTCGCTCTCTCATTTCCATGCTCGTAAAAAAAGACCCACCCGGGTCTTAATTCGCTTTCTTATTTTCAAGCTCATGAAAAAGAGGTCCACTGGACCTCTTTTTTAATCTTCGTTTACGAAAGGCATCAAAGCCATTACGCGTGCGCGTTTGATAGCTGTTGTTACTTTACGTTGGTTTTTAGCTGAAGTTCCTGTTACACGACGAGGAAGGATTTTCCCACGTTCTGAAACGAAACGGCTAAGAAGCTCAGTATCTTTGTAATCAACATATTCAATTTTGTTTGCTGCGATGTAATCAACTTTTTTACGGCGTTTGAATCCGCCACGACGTTGTTGAGCCATGTTTTTTCTCCTTTATAGTATTAATTGTCCATTAAAATGGTAAATCATCATCTGAAATGTCCAATGGATTGGTTGCTCCAAATGGATTTTCAGAACGTGAAAAGTCTGGTACTGGGTTTGCAGGTGCTGATTGACCAGCAGTTGGTGCAGAATAAGCTCCACCTGAATGTCCTTCACGCACTCCGCGGCTTTCCAACATTTGGAAATTCTCAGCCACGACTTCTGTTACGTAGACACGTTGTCCTTGCTGGTTATCGTAACTACGAGTCTGGATACGGCCTGTGATCCCGATAAGAGAGCCTTTTTTAGCCCAGTTGGCAAGATTTTCAGCCTGTTGGCGCCACATAACGACATTGATGAAATCAGCCTCACGTTCGCCATTTTGACTCTTAAATGTACGGTTTACTGCAAGAGTAAAAGTCGCAACTGCTACATTTGATGGGGTATAACGCAACTCAGCGTCACGTGTCATACGCCCTACAAGTACAACATTGTTAATCATAATTTACCTTCTTACGCGTCAAGTTTGACGATCATGTGACGAAGAATGTCAGCGTTGATTTTTGAAAGACGGTCAAACTCTTTAAGAGCTGCGTCGTCGTTTGCTTCAACGTTAACGATGTGGTAAAGTCCTTCACGGAAATCTTGGATTTCGTATGCAAGACGACGTTTTTCCCATGATTTTGATTCAACAACAGTTGCACCGTTGTCAGTCAAGATAGAGTCAAAACGTGCTACCAAAGCGTTTTTCGCTTCTTCTTCAATGTTTGGACGAATGATATAAAGAATTTCGTATTTAGCCATTGATATGTTCCTCCTTTTGGTCTAATGACCCCTAGTCTTTGCAAGGGGTAAGTGAGGTTTGCTCACAATAAACTATTATACTAGAAAAACTGATAGATAGCAAGATAAAAGTGAAAAAAGAAGATGAAAATATCTTCTTTTTACTAGTTTATGGTTTGATACGGTGCAACATACGTGGGAATGGAATGGCTTCACGGATATGTTTGGTTCCAGCTGCGAAGGTTACCATACGTTCAATACCGATACCAAATCCACCATGTGGTACTGTACCATATTTACGAAGGTCAAGGTAGAATTCATATTCTGTACGATCCATTCCAAGTTCTTCCATTTTAGCGACAAGGGCATCGTAGTCTTCCTCACGCATAGAACCACCGATGATTTCTCCATACCCTTCTGGTGCCAGCAAGTCTGCACAAAGTACGCGATCTGGATTTCCAGGAACTGGTTTCATGTAGAAGGCCTTGATAGCTGCTGGGTAGTTCATGACAAATGTTGGCACACCAAAGTGGTTTGAAATCCATGTTTCGTGTGGTGAACCAAAGTCATCGCCATGTTCCAAATGCTCGTAGTCAGCATCTTCATCGTTTTCATGCTCTTGCAAAAGGTCAATGGCTTGATCGTAAGTGATGCGTTTGAATGGCTCTGCAATGTAGCGTTTCAAGAGCTCTGTATCACGTTCCAAGGTTTCCAAGGCTTGAGGTGCACGGTCCAAAACGCCCTGAAGAAGGGCTTTTACGTAAGCTTCTTGCAAGTCAAGTGACTCATCATGTGTCAAGTAAGAGTACTCCGCATCCATCATCCAGAACTCAGTCAAGTGACGGCGTGTTTTCGATTTTTCAGCACGGAATACTGGACCAAAGTCAAAGACACGACCAAGAGCCATAGCCCCTGCTTCTAGGTAAAGCTGACCTGATTGGCTCAAGTAGGCTGGTGTTCCAAAGTAGTCTGTTTCAAAGAGTTCTGTTGAATCTTCTGCTGCATTTCCTGAAAGGATTGGGCTATCAAACTTCATGAAGCCGTTCTTATCGAAAAACTCATAAGTTGCATAGATGATAGCGTTACGGATTTGCATCACCGCTACTTGCTTACGAGAGCGGAGCCACAAGTGACGGTTGTCCATCAAGAAGTCTGTTCCGTGTTCTTTTGGTGTGATTGGGTAGTCTTGAGATTCACCAATCACTTCGATGTCTGTAATATCCAACTCATAGCCAAACTTAGAACGTTCGTCTTCTTTGACAATCCCTGTCACATAAACAGACGTTTCTTGGCTTAGGCGTTTGATGACATCAAACTTCTCAAGTCCCACTTCTTCACCAAATTTTTCTACAAAGTTTGGTTTAAAGGCTACACCTTGGAAGAAGGCTGTTCCATCACGCAATTGCAAGAAGGCAATTTTCCCTTTTCCAGATTTGTTGGCAACCCAGGCCCCGATGGTCACTTCTTGACCAACGTAGTCTTTTACATCGATAATTGTTACACGTTTTGTCATAATCTATCTTCCTTTTTTCGTTTAACTTGTCCGAAGACATCATTACCCACTATTTTACCATAAATAGACAGCGATAGCTAGGTTCTACTAGAGAAAAATCGCGAGATTTTCGTTACAAAAATCTTCGCTAAAACAGCGAAGATTCTAAGTTTTATTTTTCCATAAACTGATGCAAACGGCGAATAGCTTCTTTCAAAGTATCCAAGTCTGTGGCATAGCTGAGACGAACATTTTCTGGTGCTCCAAATCCAGCTCCTGTAATCAAGGCCAGTCCGACTTCTTCGAGAATAGCTGTTGTAAACTCTGTCACATCGGTATAACCCTTCATCTCCATCGCTTTTTTAACATTTGGGAAGAGATAGAAGGCTCCTTGGGGCTTGACAACTTCGAATCCTGGCACTTGGCACAAGAGTGGATAAATGGTATTCAAACGTTCTTCAAATGCTTGACGCATGGTTTCAACAGAGTCTTGCGGTCCAGTCAGCGCCTCAATCGTTGCATATTGAGATACTGCTGTCAGATTTGAAGTCGTTTGTCCTGTCAATTTGCTCATAGCAGCGATAATTGCAGGATTTCCCACAGCATAACCTACCCGCCAACCAGTCATGGCATAGGCCTTAGATACACCGTTAATTACAATGGTTTGCTTGCGAATGGCTTCTGACAAACTAGAAATTGGAACAAATTCGTTCCCGTTATAAACCAGACGTCCATAAATATCATCTGCTAAGATAAGGACATCATGCGCAACAGCCCAATTTCCAATAGCCATGAGTTCCTCACGAGAGTAAATCATACCGGTCGGATTCGATGGCGAATTGAGAACCAAGACCTTGGTTTTATCTGTTCGGGCTGCTTCTAGCTGCTCTACTGTTACTTTAAAGTGATTATCTTCCTTGGCCTGGACAAAGACTGGCACACCTTCTGCCATCTTGACCTGGTCTCCATAGCTGACCCAGTATGGTGTAGGGATGATGACTTCATCACCTGGATTGACCACAGCCATAAAGAAGGTGTAGAGAGAGAACTTGGCACCAGTGGCAAAAGTAACTTCGTTGGCTGCTACGGAATACCCATAGTGGCGTTCAAAATAGGTATTAACCGCCGCTTTTAACTCTGGTAGGCCTGAAGCAACTGTATAGAAGGAAGCTCGTCCATCTCGAATCGCTTCTACCGCTGCCTCCTGAATATTTTCAGGAGTATGAAAATCAGGCTGTCCCAAGGTTAAGAAAAGAACATCCTTTCCCTGAGCTTTTAATGCTTTGGCTCTTGCATCACTAGCTAGAGTGACGCTTTCTTCCATTTCTAGTACACGTTTGGATAGTTTCATATGCCCTCCTTATTGGATCACTGCTCCTGTTTCAAAGTCAACCAGATAGTACTGGTTTCCTGACTTAACTTCCCAAATCGGCTTGTCCTGATAGCGACCAAAAGTAATCTTGTCAATGTCGCTAGCTCCTTTTTCCCTCGAAATCGTCACTGCCTTGTCTTGAGAAATCCCCTTATCAAGCTGATAAACATAAATCTTGTGGTCATTCTTTTCAATCAGTACGGCAATGGCCTCTTGCTTTTTATTATGTCCCAGAACACTGTAATAGCCCTCTAGACCATTGTAGAAATCAACCTGATCTGCCTTTTCCAATTCTGCATACTGCTTGGCCAGTTTTTCTCCCTCAAGTCTAGCATCTTGATAGGGTTTCATGCTGAGTGATATCAGATAAAGGAATGAAGTCGTCATGACTAGTACTACCAGAGCAATGCCGATTCCATATTGTATAAGTAGCTTGTTTTTTGCTTTTTTCTGTCTTAGTTTCACTCGTCTATTTTACCATCTCTCCTTCTTTATTACAAGTGAAGACGGGAACATTCTAAGATTCTTTTCCTATAAAATGTAAGTTCTTGTTTTTCTCTCTCATTATTGATAAAATAGCCTTATGAAACAATATTTGAAAGAGAAAATTTCCGATAATCAATTAGACTTAAAAACAGCTATCGTCCTCAATAAAGCCATACGAACTTTTAAACCTTATGAAGCCAAAGCTGCTAAAGAACACGGGCTAACACCCACCCAATTTTCAGTTTTGGAAACCCTCTATAGCAAGGGGGAACTACGCATTCAGGATTTGATTGAAAAAATGTTAGCCACTTCTGGAAACATGACTGTCGTCATTCGAAATATGGTTCGAGATGGGTGGATTTCTAGAACTTGCGACCCCAAGGATCGTCGATCCTTTTTCCTGAAATTAACACCTGCAGGACGCAGAAAAATCGAAGAGGTTCTTCCTGACCATATCGATTCTATCGTAGAAGCACTCAGCATCTTGGAAGATGGCGAAAAGGAAGACTTAATCCGCATTTTAAAAAAATTTAAAAATTTGTGAGCAAAATTATTGCTAATTAGTATTATTTGTTGTAACATAGATGGTAACAAAAGAGTTCGCTCTTTGAATTTTAAACTAAAGGAGACACATCATGTCTAAAAAAGTATTATTTATCGTCGGTTCACTACGCCAAGGTTCTTTCAACCACCAAATGGCCCTCGAAGCTGAAAAAGCACTTGCTGGAAAAGCGGAAGTTAGCTATCTTGATTACTCAGCTGTTCCTCTCTTCAGCCAAGATTTGGAAGTTCCAACTCATCCAGCTGTAGCTGCTGCTCGTGAAGCAGTCCTTGCTGCGGATGCGATCTGGATCTTCTCTCCAGTCTACAACTTCTCTATCCCTGGAACAGTGAAAAACTTGCTTGACTGGCTCTCTCGTGCCCTTGACTTGTCTGATACACGTGGCGCTTCTGCCCTCCAAGACAAGTTTATTACTGTCTCTTCTGTAGCCAATGCCGGTCACGATCAACTCTTTGCTATTTATAAAGACCTCTTGCCATTTATCCGTACACAAGTCGTTGGTGACTTTACAGCTGCTCGTGTCAATGACTCTGCTTGGGCAGATGGAAAATTGGTGTTAGAAGAAGCAACTGCTTCATCACTTGCAAAACAAGCGGACGACCTTCTTGCAGCCATCAACTAATCCAACAAAAACCAGCTCGAATGAGCTGGTTTTATGCTTGTTTCACAAAGACGAGTTCTAAATCACTTGATAAATCAGGTCGGTAGTCAAAGCCGGCAAAGCGGAGCTTGCGAGCTTGTTTGACTGTATGGACTTGCCCCTCTATCAAGGCGGTCAAAAAGGCGCCACGGGCTTTTTTTGAAATGGTTGAGTGGATTTTCAGCTGACCTGCCTTGTCCTCCATAAATTTGAAGGTCACCATCTTTTCTCTGATTTCCTTCGAAAATACGGTTTCAAACTCTGATGATAGGAGTGAGAATATCAAATTCTCATCCTGAAGTGCCTCATCATAGGCTGACTTCCAATGACTCTTTAAAGTCTTACCAGCAACTTTTAACTTCATCAAAAAGTCCAAACGGTGAGGAGCCATGGGCGACAAGGCGGGGACAACACCGTATAAAGCCGAGGTAATTAGGACATGATTTTCAAGATAGGTTTGTTCAGCTTCGGTTAACCCATTTCGTTTGATGTGACGATACATGAGACCATCGAAAAGTTTCAAGGCTGGATAATGTTTAGCCCTGTGTTCTTTTAAAGCTTGAATATGGCCGTACTCTTCTTCTGCTTTCTCGACAGATACCTTATAAAAAGTCTCTAATTCACTAGCTGAATAATTCGCCAGTGAGTAAAGGACTGCCTGACTTTCTTCACTCAAGGGGAGCGCTTCGGTACGGGGATGGTCTGTGTTCATTTCTTTTGCTGTTGGGATTAAAATTTTCATATTGTTAGTGTAGCATATTTTTCAACCACGACCAAGAATTTCATCTTAAAAACCTCGGTTCACACCGAGGTTTCTCTGTTTATTTTGGCCATCCTAACCAGATAGCCACGAGAACAAGGGCTGTGCCAGCTAAGCTTGTTAAGATAGATAAGAATTTATCTTTTTTCTCCTTGAACTGAGAAAACCTATTTTTATACTCAATGAAAATCAAAGAGCAAACTAGGAAGCTAGCCGCAGGCAGTACTTGAGTACGGCAAGGCGACGCTGACGTAGTTTGAAGAGATTTTCGAAGAGTATTATTGTACTTTAAAGGTCTTGAGATAATTATCTTTTCCAACTTGACCTTCAAAGGATTGCCCATTTTCAAGGTAAGGAAGGTCGTCTGACACGGAAGCCTTGACTTTATAAATCTTGCCATCAACTTTGAAGAAGTAGACGGTGTCCCCCTTGATAACAGCTGATTTAAGGTCTGAAACCACTCCCTTGATGTTTTCTACCGTTTCATTATCCAGCTCGAGGTCGTTTTTATTGGCATATTTGCTGAGGAGTTCATCTACTGTAGCTGCTACGATGACGTTTTGGTACTCTACTGCATCAACCAAAGCATACTCCTTGACCAAACCTGCATTGTCCTTCAATCCCATGATGTAGAGCGGTTTGTCATTGAGATTGACAAGGATAGGGAAGGTCGCCTTATAGGCTTTTTCCTGCACTGCTCCTTCTGCGGAAGCACGGGCTGATTCTTCGGTTGCTGAAGCTAGATTGTACTTGGTGATTTCACCAGTGCGCATATTTTCAAGGATAAATCCTAGATTACTTTCGTCAGCGTTGGCTGAAGTCACCCCAGTGTAGAGATAAATGTCATTTCCGATAGAAAGATAGTTATAGCCTTCTGTCGTTTGGGTAACGTTTTTCTTAGAAATCAAGGCATTCCAGAAGCCGTCTTTATACTTACCGTTGTAGTTGATTTGTTCGATGGTTTCTTCTGCTGGATAGACACGATCCACCCATTCTGGGACTTCATCCAAGCTATATTCCTTGGTTTCTCCATTAGTAGCGTCCAAGATGATAACGGATGAAGGGCGAGGTACTCCTAGACCAAACTGTTTTTGATAAACGGTTGCTACATAGAAAGGATTGCCTTCATCATCCACCTCAAAGGATGGGGTTTTAAAAATCTTGGTTGGATACTTGATTCGAAGATGACGTTTGACGTCACGGTTAAAATACTCAGAGTCCGAATACTTCATCGGTGTTTTTAAATCCACCAATTCCGCATTTCCTGTCACCATATCAACCTTAATATACTCGCCAATTCCCTTGGCTTGATTGTTGAACCATTTGATGGGATCAGCATACTCCAAAGGAGTCACCCTATAGGGCTTGCCATCAACCGTCAACTGGGTATAAGTATCTGCTGCTACGTACTGGGAGACCTTATCCGTCAGAGAGCCTAGATAACGGTCTCCAATCTTTTCGGCGGTACTCCGATCTAGGATTGGAACCTTGCTGGTATCACTCTTGGGAAAATCTTTAAAATCTTTTTCTGTGATAGATACCACATTAGCATAATTTTTTGCTTGGAAAAAGCTAGAGGTTACTAGGCTTACCAGACCAGCAAGGGCAAAAATGATACCTGCAGTCAGAAACAATCCTCTACTAAGTTTGGTAAAAAGGAATCCTTCTAGATTGAGATCTTTGGTAGCCTTGCCATGGCGTAGGTGAACTGTCTTCAGGAGATTGGTATTCTTGCGGAAACTAAACAAAATCCCCATCACCACCAAATGTCCACAAAGGAAAAAGAGAAATTCCCAGCTGGTCAGGTTAAGAGGCGGTAAAAAGATATACCAAGTCGTTGCGATAAAAACAAGTTCAAATAGTATGCGTTTCATCTGAGTTCCTCCTAAATAATCCGTCCTTCCAAATGATCCAGTTCATGTTGGCAGATCTGAGCTGGAAAACCCGTTAGCGTAATGGTCTGTTCCTGGCACTTACTATCGCGATAGGAAACCGTAATCGTTTCATAACGAGTTGTTGGTCGCACCCCAGTCAAAGACAAACAACCTTCCTCTGTCTCGTAAGGTCCTTTATAGGAAAGGAGAATGGGGTTAAACATGACCATGGGAACCAAGCCAAGATTAAAGATAATGACACGCTTCTGCACACCAATCATATTGGCTGCCAGACCGACACAGGTCTCGCGATTAGCCAGCAGGGTATCCTGCAAATCCTTAGCCAGATAAAGGTCTTCCTGACTTGCAGGTTTCGAGACCTGCGACAAGAATAAGACATCTCGGACAATTTTCTTTTCCATTCTCTTTCACTCCTTGCTACTTTACTTTATTATAGCACAAAAGGGAGCAACTCCTAGTCCTTTCTCTCAAATGCAAAAAAAGCCATCCGAAGATGACTTTCTTTTTAAATCGCGTTCTTATCAAGACCAAGTTTACGTTGAACAAACTTAACGATTTCGACGATAAGTATCATTGAGAAGCTTCCAGCTAGAACAATACCCCATTGAGACAAGTCTAGTTTGGTTACGTGGAAGATACCTTCAAGCGGTTCTACAACGATTGTTGCCATCAAGAGGATGAAGGATACCAAGATAGACCAGTTGAAGGTCTTAGACTTGAATGGTCCGACTGTCAAGATGGATTGGTAAACAGACTTGACGTTGTAGGCATGGAAGAGCTGGATCAAACCAAGTGTTGCAAAGGCCATAGTGAGGGCATCTGCGTGAATAGCATGATTGTCACCCACGTGAACTGGGTAAGCAATCGCAAGGCCATAAACACTCATAACAATAGCTGCTTGGAGTACACCTTGATAAATGATAGAACTCAAAACACCACCTGAGAAGAAGCTTGCCTTGCGTCCACGTGGTTTATGGTTCATGACACCAGGCTCAGCAGGCTCAACACCTAGAGCGATAGCTGGGAAGGTATCTGTTACCAAGTTGATCCACAAGAGATGAACTGGCTGTAGGACATCCCAACCAAACAAGGTTGATAAGAAGATAGTTAATACTTCAGCAGTATTGGCAGAAAGTAAGTACTGAATAGTCTTTTGAATGTTTGAGAAGACCTTGCGTCCTTCTTCAACTGCGACGATAATGGTCGCAAAGTTATCATCTGCAAGAATCATGTCAGAAGCCCCCTTAGAAACCTCTGTACCAGTGATTCCCATACCGATACCGATATCGGCTGTTTTCAGAGCTGGCGCATCATTAACACCGTCACCTGTCATAGCAACAACCTTACCTTGTTTTTGCCAAGCCTTGACGATACGAACCTTGTGTTCTGGAGATACACGCGCGTAGACAGAGTATTGACCAACGACTTTTTCAAATTCTTCATCTGAAAGTTCGTTGAGTTCAGCACCAGTCAAGACATGGTCTTCCGAGTCATTTTCATCGATGATTCCCAAACGTTTGGCAATGGCTTCCGCTGTATCTTGGTGGTCACCAGTGATCATGATTGGACGGATTCCCGCTTCCTTAGCGACACGAACAGCTTCTGCTGCTTCGGCACGTTCAGGGTCAATCATTCCAATCAATCCAGTAAAGATCAAGTTGTTTTCAAGCTCTTCAGAAGTCAGGTTTTCTGGAATGCTGTCTACAATCTTATAAGCACCCGCAAGAACACGCAAGGCTTGGTGAGCCATTTCAGAGTTGTTTGTGTGAATTAAGTCATTAACTTTCTCATCAATCGGAGCAACATCTCCAGCCTTATCACGAGCAACACAACGTTTCAAAAGTTGGTCAGGGGCTCCCTTGACTGCTACGAGGAATTTACCATCTGGTAATGGATGAACCGTTGACATGAGTTTACGATCTGAGTCAAATGGTAACTCAGCTACACGAGGATATTGCTCTAAAAATCCTTTAACATCATAGCCCTTGTCCAAGGCATACTGGATGAAGGCTGTTTCCGTTGGATCCCCAATCAGGTTTCCTTCTGCATCAATCTTAGTATCATTAGCCAAGACAACAGAACGAAGAAGAGGCATTTCAAGACCTAGTTCAATATCATCAGCTGAATCATGTAGGACTGCATCATAGAAGACTTTTTCGACTGTCATCTTGTTCATGGTAAGCGTACCAGTCTTATCAGAAGCGATGATCTCAGTTGAACCAAGTGTTTCAACTGCTGGCAACTTACGAACGATAGAGTTTCGTTTTGCCAAAACTTGAGTACCAAGGGCAAGAACGATGGTCACGATAGCAGGAAGTCCTTCTGGGATGGCTGCAACAGCAAGCGCAACAGATGTCATCAACTCACCAAGTGGATTTTTACCTTGAATGAAGACTCCGACTACAAAAGTAACAAGGGCAATGACCAAAATTGCATAGGTCAAGACCTTAGAAAGGTTGTTCAAGTTTTGTTTGAGTGGTGTATCCGTCTCATCCGCATCTTGGAGCATGCCAGCGATATGACCCACTTCCGTGTACATACCTGTATTGACAACAACGCCAAGACCACGACCATAAGTCACATTTGAGTTTTGGAAGGCCATATTGACACGGTCACCAATACCAGCATCTGCAGAGAGCTCGACAGTCAAGTCTTTTTCGACTGGAACAGACTCACCTGTCAAAGCTGCTTCTTCGATTTTAAGAGAATTAGCTTCTAGCAATCGTAGGTCTGCTGGCACCACGTCACCTGCTTCAAGAGCAACGATATCACCTGGTACCAATTCTTTTGAATCAATCTCAGCCATATGCCCATCACGAATAACGCGAGCAGCTGGACTAGACATAGACTTGAGGGCTTCGATGGCTTCTTCTGCTTTTCCTTCTTGGTAAACACCGAAGGCAGCGTTGATGATAACCACGGCTAGGATAATGATGGCATCTGCGATATCTTCCCCACCAGAAGTTACGACTGACAAGATAGCCGCAGCAACTAGGATGATAATCATCAAATCCTTAAATTGCTCGATAAACTTGACTAGGAGTGATTTTTTCTCACCCTCTTCCAGTTCATTGCGTCCATATTCAGCTAGACGTTTCTGCGCTTCGCTTGACGAAAGACCCTGTTCAGTTGCTTCAACTGACTTCAAGACCTCTTCAGGACTTTGAGTGTAAAACGCTTGGCGTTTTTGTTCTTTTGACATATGTCTCCTCCTTGACTTTGTGTGCAAAACAAGCTCTCTTTTGGTTTTATGACAAACAAAAAGAAACCTGTTAATCATAACAAGTCTCGCTGTTTAAGATAGCGCCGGAAAGAATACTTTGCAGTATAAAATTCGGAATGACGACACTATCACAGGTTTCTGCCAGCTACTCCCTTGAGTAGTACTATTATATCAAAATTTGAACAATTTTCAAGGGTTTAAATCAGATGAAACAAGACTAAATTTGAATTTTCCTTTGAAAACCAGTATAATGTAAGAATACTATATGACTAGAAAGGAAGCCCGATGAACCAATCCATGTCAAATCTCAAATTGGCAGAACGTGGAGCCATTATCAGCATTTCAACCTACCTCCTCTTGTCTGCAGCAAAATTGGCAACTGGTCACCTCCTGCATTCTTCCAGTTTGGTGGCAGATGGTTTCAACAACGTATCCGATATTATCGGAAACGTTGCCCTCTTGATTGGGATTCGGATGGCCCGCCAACCTGCAGACCGTGACCATCGCTTTGGTCACTGGAAGATTGAAGATTTGGCTAGCTTGATCACTTCCATCATCATGTTCTATGTTGGCTTCGATGTTCTTCGGGACACCTTTCAGAAAATCCTAAGTCGAGAACAAACTCCCATTGATCCTTTGGGTGCAACTCTAGGAATCATTTCAGCAGCAGTCATGTTCGCAGTTTATCTCTATAATACTCGTCTCAGTAAGAAATCCAAATCCAAGGCCCTCAAGGCAGCTGCTAAGGACAATCTTTCTGATGCTGTCACCTCGCTTGGGACTTCCATTGCTATCTTAGCCAGCAGTTTCAATTATCCTATCGTGGATAAATTGGTCGCTATCATCATCACCTTCTTTATCTTAAAAACAGCCTATGATATCTTTATCGAGTCTTCCTTCAGTCTTTCAGATGGTTTTGATGACCGTCTGCTAGAGGACTACCAAAAGGCCATCATGGAGATTCCAAAGATTAGTAAGGTCAAGTCCCAAAGAGGGCGTACCTACGGTAGCAATATCTACCTTGATATCACCTTAGAAATGAATCCCGACTTATCAGTCTATGAGAGTCACGAAATTGCGGACCAGGTCGAATCCATGCTGGAAGAGCGCTTTGGAGTCTTTGATACCGATGTCCATATCGAGCCAGCTCCCATACCTGAGGACGAGATTTTAGACAATGTCTACAAAAAACTGCTCATGCGTGAGCAATTGATTGACCAAGGAAATCAGCTAGAAGAACTCCTTGCTGAGGACTTTCTCTATATCCGTCAAGATGGAGAGCAGATGGATAAAGTCGCTTATCAAGCCGAAAAAGAACTTAAAGCTGCTATTAAGGATATTCAAATCACTTCCATTAGTCAGAAAACCAAGCTCATTTGCTATGAGTTAGATGGCATCGTCCACACCAGTATCTGGCGTCGCCATGAAACTTGGCAAAATATCTTTCATCAGGAAACTAAAAAAGAAGACAAACAATGACCCTATCCAGTGGATAGGGCCTTTTTGATTATTCTACTTTAAGCAAAGACAGACTATGACGGTTTGGAAGATTTGCTTTTCGAAGTTTGTTTTGCCTCTTTTCTAGCTTGACGATTTTGCTCGATGCGCCATTCTCTTTCATAGTACTTCATGGCATCATAGACCCTTTCAGGAAGTCCTACATCTAGTAGAAAGATAGGGATAATTAAATCTGCTGACGAATGAAAAGGGAGAATCCTTCTCTTCAGCAGAGCTAGAAAGGATTGGGATTTCACATTTTCCTTGTTTTTAAAATAGACTTCAATCCGATAGGAATCCCTGTACTTCCCTCGAATCCGAGAAAAGGAAAACTCTTCTACATCTGTCCAAGCATAGAAACGACTGGGTTTCTTTGGGTTTGGTTTGTAGTAAAACCCCTCGACAGTACAGCTCAAATATTCCTTATCGGAACTTAACAGCCTGTATGTCTGATAAACAACTACTCCAGCACAAAAGAGGACAAGCAGTATTAATAACAGACTTATCGTATGAAGTCTGGTTCCCTTTTGCGAGTACAAATGGAGATAAGAGAGAGGTAGTAAGAAAAAAAGCACTGAAGTCAAGCCAAACAAGGCATTCCAAATGATTTTCTTGGGACTACGTTTAATGACTTTTTCTTCCATCATGCCAACTCACTTAAATATTCATAACGCTCGTATTTTTCAAGGAGTTCTTCGTTTTTCTCATCCAGTTCTTTTTGGAGAGTAGCCAGCTTACCAAAGTCAGAACCATTGGCCTGCATTTCCTCTTCAATAGCAGTGATACGATTTTCCAAGGCTTCAATATCGCCTTCAATGCTTGCCCACTCCTGCTTTTCTTGGTAAGTCATGCGTTTCTTGTCTTCTCGAACCTTGACCACTTTCTCCTTTTCGGCCTTTTGCACTTGATTGGCCATCTCTGTTTCAAAGGCTTTTTCATCAAGATAGTCGGTGTAATGGCCAAAGAAAGTACGAATCTTGCCATTCTCAAAGGCGAGAATCTTGGTCGCTACCTTATCCAGGAAATAACGGTCGTGGCTAACTGTCAATACAGGACCCACAAAGCCCTGCAAGAAATTCTCCAAGACTGTCAAAGTCGCAATATCTAGGTCATTGGTCGGCTCGTCCAAAAGAAGAACATTGGGTTTTTCCAAAAGCAATTTGAGGAGATAAAGGCGTTTTTTCTCTCCACCAGACAATTTCTCAATCAGGGTTCCATGCGTCGAACGTGGGAAGAGGAACTGCTCTAGCAACTCTGCAATGGAAGTCGTAGAACCACCACTGGTCTTAACCTCTTCTGCTACTTCCTGTAGGTAGTTGATAACCCGTTTGCTTTCATCCAAACCTTCAATTTGTTGAGAGAAATAGGCAATGCGAACCGTCTTACCGATGATAACTTGACCTTTAGTCGGCTCAAGACTTCCTGCGATGAGATTAAGCAGAGTTGACTTCCCGACACCGTTGTCCCCAACAATTCCGATACGGTCTTTGGCTTGCACCAAGAGATTAAAATTTTGTAATATCGGCTTATTCTCATAAGCAAAGGAAACATCTTTAAACTCGATAACCTTCTTACCAATACGGCTAGTTTCAAAGTTCATGGTTAAGTCTGTTTCAGCAACGCCACCTGAAACTTCTTTTTTCAAGTCGTGGAAACGATTGATACGAGCTTGTTGCTTGGTCGCACGCGCCTGCGGTTGTCTGCGCATCCAGGCCAGTTCTTGTTTGTAGAGTTGTTCTTTCTTGTGGAGAAGAGCTGCGTCACGCTCATCTTGCTCCGCCTTAAGGCGAACATAGTCCTGGTAATTGCCCTGATACTCGGTCAAGCCTGCTCGATCCAACTCGAAAATTCGTGTTGACAGTGCATCTAGGAAATAACGATCATGGGTGATAAAGAGAACCGTCTTCTTGGAATTTTTCAAAAAGAGGGTCAGCCACTCGATGGTCGCAATGTCCAGATGGTTGGTCGGCTCGTCCAGTAACAAGAGGTCGTGGTTTCCTAGGAGAACTTGCGCTAACTGAACCCGTCTTCTCAGACCGCCTGACAATTCCCCAACAGGAGTAGATAAGTTCTGAATGCCCAACTTGCTGAGAACCGTCTTGACCTGGCTTTCAATTTCCCAGGCTTGGAGAGAATCCATCTCTGCCATGACCCGTTCCAAACGAGCCTGCTTATCCTCACTGTAGTTGAGCATGATTAACTCATACTCACGAATGAGCCGGATTTCCTTGAGGTCGCTGGATAGAACCGTATCCAAGACCGTCTTGCTATCATCAAAATCAGGATCCTGTGTCAAGTAGCCAATCTTATAGTCGTTCTTAGCCGAAAAGGGACTGACATCCCCATCAAAGCCAGAAACACCAGAAAGAACATCTAACAGAGTGGTCTTACCAGTCCCATTGACACCTATTAGACCGATTCTATCCAAGTCATGGATGATAAAAGAAATATCCTTAAAAACGGTCTTGTCTCCAACGGATTTGCTTAGTTTTTCAACGATAAAATCACTCATTTTTTCTCCCTCAGGTAAGCATGGATGGCTTGACGATCATTTTCCAATTCTCCATCGACAATGGCAAACTCAATCTCTGTTAAAATCTCTCCCAAGTCTGGTCCTGGCTGGTAACCATATTCCTTAATCAAAATTCCACCGTTAATCTGAATTTCTTTCTTGTCATGAATGGTCAAACTATGGTAAGTTTCTGTAATAGCTTGTGGGTTGACTTCTTTTCCTTGGGCCTGACGAAGACTTTCAGCTTGTAGAAGGGAATCCAAGTCAAATCGGTAACAATCACGCTTGCTCAGCTCACCTTCTTCTCGCAAAGCCAAAATAGTAAGCAAATCCTGAACCTGCTTGGCAAACTGGCGTGAGGTTTTCCATGCCTTCAAAAATGGCTGTGCATCTTTAATCTCCAAAGCCCACAATAGAGCCGCCCAGGCTTGTTCAGAAGATTCAAAAGTGAAATCCGCCTCCAAATCAAACAGTTTGTTGAGCTTGTCCTGGCTCCCTGCCATATCAGGGAGATAATCATAAGCTCGACTCTCAATCATGGAAGACAGACCAATTCGCCAAAAAGGTGCCAGCAATAGTTTATCAAACTCAACGAAGGTGCGCTCCACAGAAATTTTCTCCAAGAGTGGCGTCAAAGTCTTCATCGCCTCAAAAGTTTCTGACTCAAGTTTAAAACCAAGACTGGCCTGAAAACGGAAACCACGCATAATCCGCAGAGCATCTTCGTTGAAACGTTCACTAGCCACTCCAACTGCTCGCAAGACTTGGTTTTCCAAATCCTCTAAACCATGGAACAAGTCAATGATTTCCCCTGTCTCATCCAAGGCAAACGCATTAACCGTGAAATCACGGCGCTTGAGGTCTTCTTCTAGCGAACGCACAAAGGAAACCGCGCTGGGCCTGCGATAGTCCACATAGACATCTTCGGTCCGAAAGGTGGTTACCTCATACTCCTCGTCCCCTTCTAAAACTAAGACGGTTCCGTGCTCGATTCCAATATCGGCTGTTCGCGGAAAAATCTGCTTGGTCTCCTCAGGATAAGAAGAAGTCGCGATATCCACATCATGGATGGGACGATTGAGGAGGGCATCTCGAACAGAGCCCCCAACAAAATAGGCTTCAAAGCCTGCTTCTTTAATTTTTTCTAATACTGGTAAAGCCTTCTGAAATTCAGAAGGCATTTGCGTTAATCTCATAATAAGTGTTCTAATCCATAGACAAGCTCATGACGCTTGACAACTTCTTTGATTCCCAAATTGACCCCTGTCATGAAGGAGCTGCGATCATAGGAGTCATGACGAAGAGTCAATCCTTCTCCCTGATTGCCAAAGATAACTTCTTGATGAGCTACTAAGCCTGGCAAACGAACTGAGTGGATCCGCATGCCATCAAAATCAGCACCACGGGCACCTGCAATCAATTCTTCCTCATCAGGCGCACCTTGCTGGATAGACTCACGCACTTCTGCCATCAACTCAGCCGTTTTAATGGCTGTTCCGCTCGGAGCATCTTTTTTCTTGTCATGATGGAGCTCGATAATCTCCACATTTGGGAAATATTTGGCAGCCTGCGCCGCAAATTGCATGAGCAAGACAGCCCCCAAGGCAAAGTTAGGAGCAATCAAGCCACCCAAATCTTGTTCACGGGAAAATGCTTTTAGTTCTGCAATTTCTTCACTAGTGAATCCTGTTGTTCCAACTACTGGAGCAAAGCCATTTTCAAGAGCAAAGCGTGTATTTTCGTAGGCAACGGCTGGTGTAGTAAAGTCTACCCAGACATCCGCTTCAAAACCAGCCAAGTCAGCCTTATCATTAAAGACAGGAATTCCCTGCCATTCTGACTCAGACTCAAAAGGATCCAAAACTGCGACCAAGTCCAAGTCTGGATCAGCCAAGACCATCTGACAAGCGGCTTGGCCCATCTTTCCCTTAAAACCGGCAATAATTACTCGAATACTCATCTCTACTCCTGTCTAAGATACAAAGCCTGTAAGAACAATTTAGACGATTGGTGTATAGCTCAAAGCAATACTACCTTCTCCAAGGTGGGTCCCAATGACACTACCAAAGGTTTCAATTGGAATTTCAGCAGTCACACCACTCTCTATCAAAAGCTGACGTAAATCCGCTGCCTTTTGAGGAGCGTTCCCATGAATGACTGTTATACGGTAGTCCCCATCTTTTGTCAACTCCTTGATGATTTCCACCAAACGTTTGATTGCTTTCTTTTCTGTACGAACTTTTTCGTAAACTTCAATCACCCCTTGGTCATTAAAGTAGAGGATAGGCTTGATACTGAGGAGGTTCCCTAAGATGGCTGCCCCATTTGACAAACGTCCTCCCTTAACCAAGTGGTCGAGGTCATCTACTATGATAAAGGCTGAATTATCAGCAATTTGAATCCCCAACTTCTCCTGAATCTGGGCAAAATCATCGCCTTGTTCTGCCCATTCAAAGGCACTCTCTACCATAAATCCTAGAGGGGAACTTGTGATATGGGTATCTGGAAAGGCAATGGTCAAGCCAGCATACTCATCCAACATGTATTGGATGTTCTGATAAAAGCCTGAAATTCCTGACGAAAGAAAGAGTCCCAAGACATGGGTATAGCCTTCATCTTTCAAGGAGCTTAGAATCTCATCCAATTTGGCAATACTTGGTTGACTGGTTTTAGGTAATTCTGAAGACTGAGCCATTTTTTGATAAAATTCCTCAGCAGTCAGATTGACACCTTCGACATACTCCTCTCCATCGATATTGACAGGAATATCCAAGATAAAAAGATTCTCTCTTTGAAGCGTCTTCTCCTCTAAATAGGCTGAAGAATCTGTAATGACAGCTAATTTCATGACTAAAACTCCAAATTGATCCCTGGAAGATCCAAGGCGATTTCTGTTACTTCATACGTCAAACGATTGAGCATGTTCAAACATGGACGTGCCAAGGTTTCGACTTCTTCTTGGTTAAATTCGCTTGGTTCGTTGACAATGCGACCTTCCACATGGTTAACTTGGGAAATCGTTCCGCTGATGACAAATTTGTCAAAGACAATCATGAAACTCAAGATAACAACAAGCGAAGTCACTTGGTTTTCTTGGTCATGTTGGAGCAACTGAAAGTTCACGTCTACCTTGGTTTCAGGAGCTCCATTTTCATTTTCCCATTCAAAGTTACGAGCATCAAAGTGATACTGGCTAACAAATTCTTGTTCTCGTTTAAGATTCATTTTTCTCTCCCATTGCTACAATTTACTATGCAATTGTACCACATTTTTATCATTTCATCTAGTTTTCTAGGCTTTAGTCAATTCCGATTTCATCTTTAACAACAGCAGCAATTGTATCTACGTAGTAGTTAACTTCTTCTGTTGTTGGGGCTTCTGCCATGACGCGCAAGAGGGGTTCTGTTCCACTTGGGCGGACAAGGATACGACCGTTCCCTGCCATTTCTTCTTCCATCTTTTCGATGATTGTCTTGATGGCTGGTACTTCCATGGCTTTTTCTTTCATGGCATTTTCCACTCGGATATTGACCAGTTTTTGTGGGTAAATCGTCACTTCTGATGCTAGTTGAGACAAGCTCTTACCTGTTTCTTTCATGATTTTAGTCAATTGGACAGCTGATAATTGACCATCACCAGTTGTGTTGTAATCCATCAAGATAACGTGACCAGACTGTTCACCACCAAGATTGTAGCCTGATTTTCTCATTTCTTCAACGACATAGCGGTCACCAACAGCAGTCACTGCCTTGTTAATACCAGCACTCTCCAAGGCCTTATGGAAGCCAAGGTTAGACATAACGGTTGTCACGATGGTGTTTTGAGCCAACTGGCCTTTTTCAGAAAGGTATTTTCCGATGATGTACATGATCTTATCACCATCGACGATGTCGCCATTTTCATCAACAGCAATCAAACGGTCACTGTCTCCGTCAAAGGCCAAACCAATGGCTGACTGGCTTTCTTTGACAACTTCTTGAAGAGCTTCTGGATGTGTAGAACCCACATTCAAGTTGATATTAAGACCATCTGGTTTCTCACCGATAACAGTTATTTGAGCCCCAAGGTCTGCAAAGATTTGACGAGCACTCGTAGACGCTGCACCGTTTGCTGTGTCCAAGGCCACTTTCATTCCTTCAAGAGGAGTTCCAGTTGAAACAAGGTAGCCTTCATACTTACGTAAACCTTCTGGATAGTCCACTAAGGTTCCCAAGCCTTCGGCACTTGGACGAGGAAGAGTATCTTCAGTAGCATCTAGCAAGGCTTCGATTTCTGCTTCTTTTTCGTCATCAAGTTTGAAGCCATCCCCACCAAAGAATTTAATTCCATTATCAAGGGCTGGGTTGTGACTCGCTGAAATCATGACACCTGCACTGGCTCCCTCGGTTTTGACTAAGTAAGCAACTGCTGGTGTTGCAAGGACACCGAGTTTGTAGACGTGAATCCCTACAGAGAGAAGACCTGCCACTAGGGCTGATTCTAACATTTCTCCTGAGATACGTGTATCACGTCCTACAAAGACTTTAGGGGCTTCTGTTTCGTGTTGGCTAAGAACATACCCACCAAAACGTCCCAGTTTAAAGGCCAATTCTGGTGTTAGTTCTACGTTTGCTTCTCCACGGACTCCATCTGTCCCAAAATATTTACCCATTTTATTTATCATCCTTTTCTATTATTTATTATTGTTTAGACGAATCTGATTTTGTTTCTGAACTCGTTGAAGACGAACTGCCTTCTGAGGAACTTGTTGACGAGTTACTTGAACTAGACGTTGCTGTTTTTGTTGTAATTTTCATAGTTGTGTCAAACGGCATAATGACGCTTGGTAAGACATTTCCATTTTTATCGACTGCTTGTAGAGGAACAGAGGACGAGTAGTTTCTAGTTATCCGTTCACTCGTTGGCAAGATGGCAATGACACGATCTACTCTAGAGAGAGTTTCCTCATCACTAATAACCGTTACTTTTTCATCTGATACAGTGACTGTATCAATTTTCACACGAGAATCAATCTGACTAGGGTCAATCTCCGGCACAACGATTACATTATCACGTTTTGCTTTTTTACCAACCTTGACTGTTATCTTTTGCGGTGTCGCAACAGCCGTCAAACCACTCGGTAAATTTTCAATAGTCAGGGGAACTTCGATGGTTCCTACACTGGCATTGGTTAAGTCAGCTTTGACCTTGAATTTCCGAGTGCTTTCCTGCATCTCACTCGCCAAAGCAACTCTGTTTGACCCAGTCAGAAAGACGGTCACTTCAGATGTAAAACCACTGATAAAGTACTGAGCACTGTCATACTGAATATCGATTGGGACATTAAGAACCGTATTGGTATAGGTTTCTGTCCGCACCTGTCTAGCACTATTGCTATTCTGATAGTTTGTTGAAGTCGCATAGATAAAGAGGATGCAGGCGAAAAAGAAGGAAGAAATAATATAAAGACTATTTTTTCTCATGTTTCAATCCTCCTAGCAAACGCTCTTTCAAACCTTGTTTTTCCTCTGATGCTGGAAGCAAGATTCTTCTTAACTCCGATTCAAACTCTTCCAAGGTCAAATCATGCTTAAAGACTCCATTATAGGTGATTGAGATTCCACCTGTTTCCTCAGAAACCACAAAGGTAAGAGCATCGGATACTTCCGACAAACCAATCGCTGCCCTGTGACGTGTCCCAAACTCCTTGGAAATTCCCGTATTTTCAGTCAGGGGTAGGTAGGCTGAAGTTACGGCAATCCGATCTTCTCTGACAATGACCGCTCCATCGTGTAAGGGAGTATTGGGGATAAAGATATTAATCAATAACTCAGAGGAAATTTTAGCATCTAGAGGAATCCCAGTTGAGATGTATTCCTGCAAGGTTCTCACTCGCTGAACTGCTACCAGAGCACCAATCTTACGAGGACTCATGTACTCGACTGATTTGACAAAGGCGCGAACCATTTGCTCTTCCGCACTAATAGGCGCATTGTAGAAGAAATCAGTAGCTCGACCCAATCGTTCCAAACCAGTCCGAATCTCTGGTGAAAAAATAACCACCGCTGCAATGACCCCGTAGGTGATGATCTGATTAATCAACCAGGAAATGGTCGTCAAACCAATCATATTGGACAGAATCTGACCTAAAATAAAGACCAAGACTCCCCGCACCAAAATCATGATTTTGGTCCCTGCAATCGCTTTGGTAAAATGATATAAAATATAAGTCACAATGAGAATATCAATCAGATTGATGACTATCGTCCAAGGACTTGAAAACAAACTCGTCCAGTATTGTAAATTGGATAATTGTTGAAAATTCATCCCTGGCCTCCTCCCTGTCGAAACACTTTCTGTACCATTATACCATTTTTTGCCCATTTTTTCCCTATCCTACCTCATTTTAAATTAAGCAAAAATATGATAAAATAAACTGATTAGAAAAAACGAAGGAGAAATCATGTCTCAACTCTATGATATTACCATTGTCGGTGGCGGTCCTGTCGGGCTCTTTGCTGCCTTTTACGCCCACCTACGCCAAGCCAAAGTCCAAATCATTGACTCCCTTCCCCAGCTCGGTGGTCAACCTGCCATCCTCTACCCTGAAAAGCAAATCCTTGATGTGCCAGGTTTTTCAAACCTAACTGGGGAAGAACTGACCAATCGCTTGATTGAACAGCTAAACGGCTTTGAAACACCTGTTCACCTCAACGAAACCGTTCTTGAAATTGAGAAGCAAGATCAAGGATTCACCATCACAACCAACAAGGGAAGCCATCTGACCAAAACAGTCATCATTGCTATGGGTGGAGGTGCCTTTAAACCACGTCCGCTCGAATTGGAGAACGTTGAGGACTATGAAAATATCCACCACCACGTTTCCAACATCCAACAATACGCTGGTAAGAAAGTGACCATCCTTGGTGGTGGGGACTCAGCAGTGGACTGGGCTCTGGCTTTTGAAAAGATTGCCCCAACCACTCTCGTTCACCGCAGAGATAATTTCCGCGCCTTGGAACATAGTGTGCAAGCCTTGCAAGAATCATCTGTGACCATCAAGACACCGTTCGTTCCTAGCCAACTTATCGGAGATGGAAAAACACTCGATAAACTAGAAATCACCAAAGTCAAATCAGATGAAACCGAAACTATCGAAGTAGACCACCTCTTTGTCAACTATGGTTTCAAATCATCTGTTGGCAATCTTAAAAATTGGGGTCTGGATCTCAACCGTCACAAGATTATCGTCAATAGCAAACAAGAATCCAGCCAAGCAGGTATCTATGCTATCGGCGACTGCTGCTACTATGAAGGTAAGATTGATTTGATTGCGACAGGACTGGGTGAAGCTCCAACAGCTGTTAACAATGCCATTAACTACATTGACCCTGACCAAAAAGTACAACCCAAACACTCGACCAGTTTATAATAAAAGAACCACGGATCAACGATTCGTGGTTTTATAGTTCATCTGCAATCTTGTTTATTTTTCTGAGTCTGTGGTTGACACCACTTTTGGTCAGGGGATTGCTCAGGCTATCTGCCAACTGCTGGATAGAGTAGTCTGGATGCTGAATCCTCAAACGAGCCACCTCCTGCAAATCTACGGGTAAATTTTCCAAACCCATTCTATCTTTGATTTTACTGATATTATTGATGGTCTTCATACTAGCAGAAACCGTTCGAGCGATATTGGCTGTTTCAGCGTTATTGGCTCGATTGAGATCATTACGGGTTTCACGCAAAATCTTGACGCGCTCAAAGTTATCACGCGCCTGCATAGCCCCAATTACGATCAAGAAATCCATGATGTCCTCTGCACGCTGGAGATAGGTAACTGCACCTTTCTTTCGCTCAATAACCTTGGCATCCAGTAAAAATTGCTGGAGGAGAGAGGCTAGTCCTTGGGCGTGGTCCAGATAAACGGAACTGATCTCCAACTGGTACTTGCCAGACTCAGGATCTCGGATGCTACCATTTGCCAGAAAGGCCCCACATAAGTAAGCACGACCAGCCTCTTCATCTGCTAAGATATCGGGATCAATACCCGTCTCCAAACCAAAGAAGGAATCCGCAAGTCGCAAATCAGCTAAAAGCTCCTGCACCCTCTCATCTGTATAGACCGTATAGACACGATTCTTGCGAAGATTGCTTCTCTGATGGTGACGAATTTCTGACTTGATCTCATAAAAATGGAGAAAGGACTCATAAAGGTGCCGAGCTAACTTAGCATTTTCAGTTACGACTGACAAGGTCAAGCCCGAACTAGATAGACCGATACTGCCAGACATCTTGATAATGGCAGACAATTCATAACGACTGAGATGGTGTTGACCAAGAATTTCCTCTTTTACTGCAACTGTAAAACTCATTTTCTCACCTGTATAATGCGCATCAATTCGTCTACAATCAAATCGCCATCATGGAAGGCTCCTCCATTTTCCAAACGAAGAAAGTTGGATGAAATCACACGAGGAACCTGTTTGCAAAGACCAGCAAAATCATGCTCTACCTGAACCAAATATTCATCAAAACGGTTGGTATCCATGTATTCTCTAGGAACCTTCTCGATATTAACTAAGACCGTATCGATAAAAGGCCGACCTAAGTGTCGATGGAGGACTTCCACGTGGTCACTGTCTGAAAAGTACTCTGTTTCCCCACGCTGGGTCATGATATTGCAGACATAGGCGATCTCTGCCTTAGTCTCCAAGAGAGCCTGCCCAATCTCCTCAATGACAATATTGGGCAAAATCGATGTAAAGAGGGAACCAGGCCCCAAGATGATCATATCACTCTCGAGGATAGTATTGACCACTCGACGGCTGGCTTGGGGTGTTTCATCATCCAAGGTATTGGTCACATAGACATGGTCGATCATACCTGGATGATCTGCAATGTGGCTCTCACCTGCCACCTCAGAACCGTCTTTAAAGACTGCATGCAGTGTCAGAGGCTGATCGCTTGATGGGTAGATTTTTCCTGTTGTGTGGAAAAAGAGACTTAGCAGCTGCATGGCATTATAAGTGGACCCTTGCATTTCAGATAGGCCAGCAATGATAATATTTCCTAGCGGATGACCCGCAAAAGCTCCAGCCTCTTCTGAGAAGCGGTACTGAAAAACTTTCTCATAAAATTTAGGCATATCCGACATGGCTACCAGAACATTGCGAAGATCACCTGGTGGTGTCAGCTGTTGGATATTCTTTCTTAGTTCACCAGAAGATCCACCATCATCAGCTACCGTTACGATGGCTGCGATATCAACATCCTTTTCTCGCAAGCTTTTCAAAATGACGGGGATACCAGTTCCTCCACCAATTACCGTTATCTTTGGTTTTCTCATGAACGGTTTACCGTTTCCTTTCTTCTGTCTTTGTCACGATGGCTTTCATTGACAGGCCAGTTTTTAGCAAGGTCCTCAGCTATGCGCTTGGCAAAGGCCACACTACGGTGTTGTCCACCTGTACATCCTACTGCAATGGTTAAAACAGACTTGCCTTCTTTTTTGTAACTTGGCAAAATGGGTTCAATCAAGGCGAGTAAGTGCTGATAGAAACTTTCAGACTCTTCATGATTCATCACATAGTCATAAACTGCTTGATCCTCACCTGTCTGATTACGGAGTTCAGGGAGGTAGTATGGGTTTGGTAAGAAACGGACATCAAAGACCAAGTCTGCATCGATAGGAATACCATACTTGAATCCAAAAGACATGACTTCGATACGGAAAGACTGGGCTTGTTCTTGGTCTGAAAATTGCTCTGCAATGGTTTTACGCAGTTCACGAGGAGTGAGTTCTGTTGTATCCACCACATTTTGACTCATGTTTTTCAAAGGTGCTAGGAGTTCACGTTCCAGCTTGATGCCATCTAAAATCCGACCATCAGCAGCTAGAGGGTGACTTCGTCTAGTTTCCTTATAGCGTGCCACCAATTCCTTATCTGCTGCGTCTAAAAAGAGGATTTTGAAGTCCAAATCGTCTTGGTTTTCCAATTCATCCAAAACTGCCTGAATCTCTGAAAAGAAGGAACGGCTCCGCATATCGACTACCAAGGCCAGTTTGTGGTCATCATCCTTGGTCTCTACCAACTGCAAAAACTTTGGCAAGAGGGCTGGCGGCATATTGTCAATAGTGAAATACCCCAAATCCTCGAAGGACTGAATGGCTACTGTTTTCCCTGCACCACTCATCCCTGTCACAATTACTAGGTGAAGTTGTTTCTTTGTCATCTATCTCTCCTTATATCAAAAAAAGTTTGGCAGAGCCAAACTTCAACTAGCTTATCCAATCTCTGCGATCACTTCAATTTCGACTTTTACATCACGAGGAAGACGTGCAACCTCTACAGCTGAACGAGCTGGAAATTCCTCTTTAAAGGCAGTCTGGTAAACCTCATTAAAAGGAACAAAGTCGTTCATATCGCTCAAGAAGCAAGTTGTTTTGACAACATGGTCAAAGTCTGTTCCCGCTTCAGCCAAAATAGCACCGATATTTTTCAAGACTTGTTCTGTCTGTTCTTGGATCGTTTCTCCTACAATTTCTCCAGTTTCAGGTAAAAGAGGAACTTGACCGCTAGCAAACAAAAGATTGCCAACGATTTTCCCTTGAACATAAGGTCCGATAGCTTTTGGAGCTTTGTCTGTATGAATTGTTTTTGCCATTTCTTTCCCTCACAATTTTTCTAATATTGCATCCCAAGCCTGATTCATCCCTGCCTTGCTGACAGATGAAAAGAGGATGAAGTCGTCACTTGGGTCAAAGTTTAATTTCTTTTTGATTGCTGATTCGTGCTTGTTCCATTTACCACGAGGAATCTTGTCCGCCTTGGTCGCAACAATGATAACCGGAATCTCATAATACTTGAGAAATTCGTACATCTGCACATCATCTGCTGACGGGTCGTGGCGGAGATCCACCAGACTGACAACCGCACGGAGATTTTCACGACTTGTCAGGTACTCCTCAATCATGCGCCCCCACTTTTCACGCTCCTTTTTGGAAACGCGGGCATAACCATAACCTGGTACATCCACAAAACGCATCTTGTCATCAATGTTGAAGAAGTTGAGTAACTGGGTCTTCCCAGGTTTCCCCGATGTACGAGCCAGATTTTTGCGGTTCAACATGGTGTTGATAAAGCTAGATTTGCCAACATTTGAACGCCCTGCTAGAGCAATCTCTGGCAGGTCATCCTGCGGATAGTGGGACTTGTTGGCTGCACTGAGCAAGATTTCAGCATTGTGTGTATTGATTTCCATAGTCACCTCTAGGCTGTTTCTAGGATTGGTTTTTCCGTTCCATCGACAGCTTCTTTTGTGATGCGGACCAATTTCACATTTTCCTGACTCGGTACTTCAAACATAACATCTAGCATGGTTTCTTCGATGATGGAGCGAAGACCACGCGCCCCTGTCTTGCGTTCGATGGCTTTATTGGCGATTTCCTGAAGGGCTTCGTCGTCAAATTCCAACTCAACATCATCATAAGAAAGCAAGGTTTGGTATTGTTTCACCAAGGCATTTCTTGGCTCCTTCAAGATGCGAACTAAGTCATCGACCGTTAATTGCTCAAGAGCTGCAAAGACAGGCAAGCGTCCAATCAACTCAGGGATAATCCCAAATTTTTGAATATCTTCTGCGATGATTTCTTGCATGTAGGAGCTGTTTTCGTCAATCGCCTTGTTATTTTGGCCAAAACCGATGACTTTTTCTCCCAGACGTTGTTTAACTATTTCTTCGATGCCATCAAAGGCACCACCCACGATGAAGAGGATATTTTTGGTATCTACTTGAATCATCTCTTGTTGTGGATGTTTGCGTCCACCTTGAGGCGGTACGCTAGCAACGGTTCCCTCGATAATCTTGAGGAGAGCTTGTTGCACTCCTTCACCCGAAACATCACGTGTGATAGACACATTCTCGCTCTTCTTGGCAATCTTGTCAATTTCATCCACGTAAATAATCCCACGCTCTGCACGTTCGATGTTAAAGTCAGCAGCCTGCAGGAGTTTGAGGAGGATATTTTCCACATCCTCACCCACATACCCAGCCTCAGTCAGAGCTGTCGCATCTGCAATAGCAAAAGGCACGTTCAAGCTCTTAGCCAAAGTCTGAGCCAAGAAAGTTTTCCCTGAACCAGTTGGACCAATCATCAGGATATTTGACTTCTGCAAATCCACATCTTCTGACTCTTCACGCGTATCGTGGAAATTAATGCGTTTATAGTGATTGTATACAGCCACTGCCAAGGCACGTTTGGCACGATCTTGACCAATCACATAGTGGTTTAAGATATTGAGGAGTTCGATTGGTTTTGGTACTTCAGACAAGTCTGCCAAAACTTCCTCGGCCAACTCCTCCCGAATGATTTCCTGGGCCAATTCCACACATTCATTACAGATAAAGGCGTTGTTCCCAGCGATTATTTTCTTTACTTCTTCTTGGCTCTTGCCACAAAATGAGCAATAAACCATCATATCATTTTTCCTATTTGTAGGCATGATTTCCTTCCATTCTATATTTTCATTCTATCTAAAATAAGGTCATATAAAAAGCATGGACACTGTTTACCAGATTGGTAAAAGCATTCAACCAGAGTAAGGCAGACAGTCCATAGCGCTTCTTACGAAAAGCCTGTGCTCCAGTCAAAATACAGATCACACACAAAAAAGCTGTAAAAAATCCAAATATACTGCGCTCCATTAGACTTCCTTTCTATCTCGGTATTCGATAGTAAAATCATAGTCGTTTTTCTCATCACTGGTGTAAGATTTACTTGCTACTGTCTCAAAATGAGATAAGTCAAATTCCTCAGGAAAATAGGTATCTCCCTCCACCTGAGCATGAATCTGTGTCACGATGATTTCATCTAAATAGGGCTCAAAAGCCTGAAAAATCTGTTTTCCGCCAATGATATAGAGATTTTTTTCCTGACTCTGATACCACGCTAAAACAGACTCCACATCTTGAAATACGAGCGCCCCATCTATGACTTCTTCGCTATTGCGCGTTAAAATCAGGGTTTGCCGTTTTGGAAGCAGACGACGTCCCATGCCATCAAAGGTCACTCGCCCCATCAGTATAGCATGATTTAAAGTTGTTTCCTTAAAATGTTGCAACTCTGCTGGCAAATGCCAAGGGAGACGATTTTCCTTCCCAATCACACCTTTTTCATCTTGGGCCCAAATGGCTATGATTTTCTTTGTCATGCTTCCGTCCTTTTTATTGATACTACTATTTTATCAAAATTCTCCCAAAAAGACTGTTTTGAAACGCGCGCAAAAGAGAGAAAAGGAGCAGGCTTCATTTAGCCTGCTCCTCTCGTCCCTAGGACAAATATTTTTTTGCTTCTGATTCGATTTTTTCGACCACTTCTTGGATACTTAGTCCAGTTGTGTCAAGGTAAACTGCATCCTCAGCCTGTTTGAGAGGTGAGGTTTCACGATGACTATCCTTGTAGTCACGCGCCGCAATCTCTTCTTTCAACGTTTCAAGGTCTGTTTCAATCCCTTTAACAATATTTTCCTTGTAACGACGCTCTGCTCTTTCTTCAACAGAAGCCACTAAGAAAATCTTGAGTTCAGCTTGTGGTAAAACAACTGTCCCGATATCACGCCCATCCATGACGATACCACCTTGCTGAGCAATCTCTTGCTGGAGCGAAACCAGTTTCTCACGCACTTCAGGAATGGCAGCAATGCTTGAAACCTTGTTGGTCACTTCATTTTCACGAATCGGATGCGTAATATCAACATCCCCTACAAAAACAAGTTGCTCACCAGTTTCTGAACGACCAAAACTAATGGGGTGTTGGTTAAGAAGCTCGAGAAGTTGATCTACATTTCCTGCATCCAACTGGTGTTTGAGCGCTATATAAGTCGCAGCACGGTACATAGCACCTGTATCCAGATAAGTGTAACCAAAATCCTTAGCGACAATCTTTGCGACCGTACTCTTACCACTCGAAGCCGGACCATCGATAGCAATTTGAATTGTCTTCATGACCGACTCCTATCTTGTCTTAATCACATCACCTGGGTTGGCAAACCAAGATCCAGATGACATATGAGAAGGATTTAGAGCCTCTAGCTGGGCAATGGAAATCCCTGCACGTTGAGCAAGAGCTGCTTCTCCCTCTCCCGGCTGTACTGTAAGTGTTCCTTCACCCTCTGTATGTTCTTCCGAACTGCTCTCTGAAGGTGTTGATTCAGAAGAAGATGTTTCCTCTACCTTGCTACTTGAAGATGATGATGCTTCCACTTTAGAACTTGAACTTGTAGAAGGAGACGATGCATCATAGAAGTCCTTCAAAGATGAAGTACGATTGCTTCCTCCGGTTGATAGGTAAATCAATACAACTACCATCGCTACAACAATTACAAAGAAGAGGCTAGCTAGAACTGTCAAGACACGATTGGCAACAACGCCTTTCCCTTTTTGTTTCCGGTGTCGACGCTCTGATCTTGTTTCTTCCTCATTGTTTTCGTAAATATCTTCTTGCCACGGTTCTTTTTCCATACCTTACTCCTTGTTTTTTTTACATTTTCTTATTACAATATAAATATGAAAGTCACACTTATACCCGAACGGTGCATCGCCTGCGGGCTTTGCCAAACTTATTCTGAACTCTTTGATTACCATGATAATGGAATCGTTCGATTTTACGATGATCCAGTCGAATTGCAAAGAGAAATCGCTGAGACCAGCGATGTTCTGGAGGCCATCAAAAATTGTCCTACACGAGCACTCCTAAAAGATCCATCGTAGGAAGCAGGAAATAAATATAATTGATTTTTTCTCATTTTTCCCACACTTACTAGTTTAGCATATTTCTAGGTAAAATTATAGTCTTTTTTGGTTATTTTTTTCCTTCAACAAGAGAAAGGTCACTTTTTTCTTTGACGAGATAGAGTGGTCTTTTTTTGGTTTCTAGATAAATCTTACTAATATACTTACCGAGAATACCAATCGTCAGAAGTTGAATCCCTCCAAGAAAGAGGATGACAGCCATCAAAGACGTCCAACCAGATGTCGGATTTCCCAATATAAGAGTCCGAAACACTACAAAAAATGTCATCACAAAAGAAAGAAAACAAGATAGGAGTCCCGCTACAAAGGCTATACTCAAGGGAAAATCTGAAAAGTTAAGAATCCCTTCAATCGAGTAGAAAAAGAGTTGTCTAAAACTCCAACTGGTCTTGCCAGCCTGTCGTTCAACGTTTGGATAATCAAGATAGTGCGTTTTAAAACCCACCCAGGCAAAGAGTCCTTTAGAAAAACGATTGGACTCAGTCAGGGTTAAAATAGCATCTACCACAGACCTTCTCATCATGCGAAAATCACGGACACCTGAGGGTAGAGCCACTGGGCTAATTTTTTGCATGAGGCGGTAAAAGAGGTCGGCACAGAAACTGCGGAAAAATGGTTCTCCCTCCCGACTAGTTCTCCGTGTCCCAACACAGTCTAAGTCTGCATTCTGGTCTAGTAAGGCCTTCATTTCGAGCAACATACTTGGAGGATCCTGGAGGTCTGCATCCATCACGACCACCAAGTCTCCAGTTGCATGCTGCAAGCCTGCGTATAAGGCTGCCTCTTTCCCAAAATTTCGTGAGAATGAGACATAACGGACCGCAGGATTTTGCTCCCGATAGGCCTTCAAAAGCTCTAAGGTCCCATCGCTTGAGCCATCGTCTACAAAGACATATTCGACTTCTGCTCCCAAGTCAGGAAGCAGAGCTTCCACAGACTGATAAAAAAGAGGAAGTACTTCCTCTTCGTTTAGACAAGGGACAATGATTGAAATCATCATCTTAGTCTTCAAATCCATTTGGATGCTTGCTTTGCCAACGCCATGCGTCTTCACACATTTGAGTAATGTCGAGTTCTGCTTCCCATCCGAGTTCTGCTTTGGCTTTTGCTGGGTCTGAGTAGCAGGCAGCGATATCACCTGGGCGGCGTTCTACGATGCGGTAAGGAATAGGACGCCCCACTGCTTTTTCCATATTTTGGATAATTTCAAGAACTGAGTAACCTTTACCAGTTCCAAGGTTATAAATGTTAAGACCTGAACCTTTTTGGAGTTTTTTCAAAGCTGCAACGTGACCTTTAGCTAAATCGACAACATGGATATAGTCACGAACCCCAGTTCCATCTTCTGTATCGTAATCATCTCCAAATACTTGCACTTGCTCTAGTTTGCCCACTGCTACTTGTGCAACATAAGGTAAGAGATTGTTTGGAATTCCATTTGGATTTTCTCCTAGGTCTCCACTTTCATGCGCTCCGATTGGGTTAAAGTAACGAAGTAATACCACGTTCCATTCTGAGTCTGCCTTGTAGATATCGGTCAAAATTTCCTCTAGCATGAGCTTGGTACGACCGTACGGGTTGGTCACTGAAAGCGGAAAATCTTCTAAGATTGGAACTGTATGAGGGTCTCCGTAAACTGTCGCAGAAGAACTGAAGATGATGTTCTTACAGTTATTTTCTTCCATGGCTTTTAGAAGGCTGACAGTTCCAGCGATATTGTTGTCATAGTAGGCAAGAGGGATGCGTGTTGATTCGCCAACAGCCTTCAAACCAGCAAAGTGAATGACACCAGTCGGCTCTTCCTGCTTGAAAATATCTCTGAGGGTATCTGTGTCACGGATATCTGCCTCATAAAAAGGAATCTTGACTCCTGTAATTCTTTCAACAACTTCTAAACTTTTACGATTGCTATTGACAAGATTATCCACCACAACCACTTGATGACCTGCTTGGATCAACTCAATAACAGTGTGGGTTCCGATAAATCCAGCACCACCAGTTACCAAAATCTTTTCTTGCATCTTTTTTCCTCGATTCTCGGATTATTTTTTCTTATTTTATCATTTTTGATAGGGAATGTCATTTGACATCCTAAACTACCTGCTAAAATTTCAGTAAAATACTTATTCGCTTTTTACTCGTTTGACATAGTTTGCAATTGGATAGTTTACTGGGTCCAAGGTCAACTCCTTGTCTTGGACCAGCTGGGCTAGATGGTAACCGATAATCGGACCAGTTGTGAGGCCTGATGAACCTAGTCCACTAGCCGCATAGACACCTGCCAATCCTGGTACCTGCCCAAAGAAAGGGGAGAAATCACTGGTATAGGCACGAATTCCCACACGCTCACCCGATGATTTCGCTTCTGCCAAGGCTGGATAGTGAGGCAAGGCCGCCTCCTCCATTTGTTGGAGCAAGGTTTCATCTACCGTCAAATCAAATCCCATATCATTTTCATGAGTAGCGCCCAAGGACAATTTCCCACCTGTAAAAGGGATCAAATCCCACTCCCCCTCTGGCATGACAACAGGGTAAGATTCCATGTCTTGGATAAGTTGATAATCTCGGAGTTGCCCTTTCTGAGGACGAACATCCACATCATAACCCAAGGGTTCTAATATGTACCCCAGCCAAGCTCCCGTCGCCAAAATAACCTGATCAAACACCTCTTCATCAATCTGGTAACCTGATGCTAAAGGTGTCAGACTCACTTTTTCTTTGACCAGCTTGACTTGACTGGCTTCTAGCAGACGAGTCACTAAGAGTTGGCCATCTACTCTCGCCCCACCAGAAGCATAGAGCAGGTGGTCGAATCCCTGCAAGCCAGGGAATAATTCATTCGCAGACGTTTGGTCTAAAATGGCTAACTGACCTATCAAGGGAGATTCTTCTCTGCGCTGGAGAGCTAGTTCATAGAGTTCTTCCAACTTGGATTCATCCTTTTTCAAGAGAAAAACTCCCGAACGCTGGTAAAAGTCTATTTCCTGACCTGACTTTTCTAAATCGTCCAATAAATCCACATAAAAGTCAGCCCCCAAGCGCGCCATCTTATACCAGGCTTTATTGCGACGTTTGGAAAACCAAGGACTGATAATTCCCGCTGCTGCCTTGGTTGCCTGACCTTGGCCATGGTCAAAAACAGTCACCTCTAAATCTGCTTCTTTGGAGAGGTAGTAGGCAGCTGTCGCCCCCACAATCCCTGCTCCGATAATGGCAACTTTTTTCATTGTCTTCACTTTCTAACTAGATATGGTGGAAAGGATTGGTCGATGCTTGGCTAGGTATGATATCAATGGTCCAATCCTTTTCTGCCTTCCATTGATTAAGGAGGTCAGCAATTTTTTCGACAAAAAGAATTTCGATATAGTGGCCCGGGTCCAGCGCCAACAAGCCATCAGACAGCATATCCTGAGCTGTGTGGTAATAGATATCGCCAGTGATATAGACATCTGCTCCCTTAGCTAAAGCATCCTTATAGAAAGATTGACCACTACCGCCACAGATAGCCACTATTGAAATGGGCTTCTGCAAATCACTCTCTTGATAATGAACCATTCGAAGACTATCTAGATCAAAGACTTGCTTGACATGCTGGGCCAATTCCCCAAAGGTCTGAGGCTGAATATTTCCAATACGACCAATCCCACGTTCTGGGCCTGTTTCCTGGAGATAAGTCGTCTCCTCAATGCCTAGCATCTGGCAGAACCAGTCATTTAACCCGTTATCAACGATGTCAATATTGGTATGGCTGACATAAACTGCAATGTCATGCTTGATCAGGTCGATGTAAATCTGATTTTGCGGACGACTGGCTACCAAGTCCTTGATGGGACGAAAGATAGGCGCGTGCTTAACGATAATCAAATCCACACCCTTTTCAATGGCCTCTGCCACCGTCTCTTCTCGAATATCGAGGGCAACCATGACCCTTTGGATATCCTTGTCCAAAGTACCGATTTGCAGGCCACGACTGTCTCCCTCCATTGAAAATTCCTGAGGACAAAAGGCTTCATATGCGTTAATTACTTCACTTGCTAGCATGGAGTACCTCCTTGATGGCTTGAATTTTATCTACTAAAACTTGTCGTTCCTCCAGATTTTTTTCCGGGATTTGTTCGAGAGCGAACTCTAGCTTAACAGCTTCTTTTTGCCATTTTTGGACAAATACTGGACTGACCTCTTTGGACAAGAAAGGTCCAAAGCGAACATCACTGGCTGATAGCTTCATTTGTCCTGATTCCACCACCAAAATCTCGTAGAATTTGCCTGCTTCTTCTAGGATGCTTTCTGCCACAATCTGAAAATCGTTATCTTGCAACCAAATACGCAAGTCGTCTTCACGATTATTGGGTTGGAGGATTAAACGCTCTACATTAGCTAGCTTTTCCAAACCTTCTTGCAATATGGTAGCAATCAAACGGCCACCCATACCAGCAATGGTGATAACCGATACTTGTTCAGCCTCTTCAAAGGCTGCCAAGCCATTGGCTAAACGAACCTGAATTTTCTCCTTTAGACCGTGATTCTCAACATTTTTCACCGCTGACTGGTAGGGGCCTTCCACCACCTCACCTGCAATGGCGCTTTTGATTTGGTCTCTCTCAACTAACTCGATGGGCAGATAAGCATGGTCACTTCCCACATCTAGTAAAATAGCTCCCTGTGGTACAAAGGACGCCACCAATTCTAATCTCTTTGAAATCATCTTCTCTCACTTTCCAAAACTCTATTACCTTTTATTATACCATACTTCAGCTAGCAATCTTGCACCTAAAAAGACCGCAATCCACAGATTGCAGCCTTTCTTTATTTTCTAGCTTGATAACGACTGGTTAAGATAAATATCACAGTAAAGACAGCCATCATGACAAGGTAAACAGGGAATGTTTGTCCTGTAAGTGTCGAAATTTCAAGCAACTTTTGAATCATTGGGAAGAGAGCTGTGGCTAGGAAGCCTCCTACAGACCAGACAATCAAGAGAACACGCCAGAGGGTAAATGGCATACAGGCTCTAAATACAGATAAGAAACCGATAGACCCAAGAAGATAATAGAGGAGGGTTGATATTTCTAACTCAGACCAACCTTGACTTGCTCCAAATATTTTCACAAAAAGAACGCTGAAGACGACCATGAGGGCGCTTGGTAGGGCGCGAAGCATGGATCTTCTGAGGAAGTTTGGCTCAACAGGTTTGATATTTCGCTCAAAGGTCAGAACGAATGGCGGGAAACCTTCCACGAATTGGTCGATCATGGTAATCTGGATTGGAATGAAAGGGAAAATCAAAATCCACTCAGACCGTCCTAGTAAAACGCTGGCAATACAGATGACTGCAAGCAAGAAGGAATAGATGGTCTTAATCAAGAAAATCGGTGCGATATGGGCGATGTTATTGACCACGCGACGACCTTCAAAGAGAATCTCAGGAACATCATTAAAGTCTGAGTTCAAGAGAACTAGATTGGCAATCTGACGAGTCGCCGGATCCCCTTCAGCCATTACGATCGAACAATCCGCCTCACGAAGAGCCAGGATATCATTGACTCCGTCCCCTGTCATAGCCGTTGTATGCCCTGCTTTTTTCAGCGTTTGAATGATGAGTTTCTTTTGATGAGGGGAAACACGTCCGAAAATAGCTGTCTCTTCAGCCATGGCCATCAATTCCTCATCCGTGATTTTTGAGCAATCTACATAGCTGTGATAGTCTGCAAAGCCAGCCTTCTGGGCAATGCTGGAAACTGTAACGGGATTGTCACCAGAGATAATCTTGAGTCCCACTTCCTGGGAACGAAGATAGTCTAGTGTCTCAGCTGCTCCTTCTCGAATCGGATCCAAGATTTCCAGCAGGGCCAGGGCTTGAATGTCAGACGGTTTCTGTGGTTTGTGATGATCTAGTTTTTCCTGACTGAGGGCCAAGACCAAAACACGCGAGCCTCTCTCCAAGGCCTCTCTAGCTTCTGGGACTTCAGAGTCCAACAACATCTCAGGCGCACCTAAGAAAACTGTCCCTAGCCCTTCTAACTCCATAGCTCCCCACTTGCGGTCGCTAGAGAAGGGAAGATTGGAAAGCATAGGGTAGGCAACCTTTCCTTGGAAACGCTGGCGAATGGCTTGAGCTGTAGGATTTTTATCCTCACTATGAGCGATATAGCTAGTCAGAATGCTGGCAATCGCATGCTCACCATACTCTTCGGTCAAAGGAAGAACAGCCTCCACCTGCATCTTTCCTTGGGTGATGGTTCCCGTCTTGTCCAAACAGAGCATATCCACGCGCGCCAAGGTCTCAACAGAGTACATCTCCTGAACCAAAACCTTTTTCAAGCCTAGCTTAATCACTGCAGTCAAGAGCGAAGTGATGGTCAAAAGGGCGATTCCCTTAGGCAACATACCCAAAAGTGCTGTCGACGAATTTACAACGGATGACTTGAGGTGCAAGCCTTTTAAAAGCAAGGCTTCTAGCAAGAGGGCCAGACCAAAGGGAATGATAATCTTCCCAGTAAAACCAGCTAGCTTGTCTAGCGATTTCATGATACGAGAGTTGATGGGTTTAACGGTCTTGGCTTCCAGCATGAGTTTGGAAGCATAGTTTTCTGCCCCGACATGGTGAACTTGAGCCAAAACTGCGCCACTGGCTAGGAAACTCCCTGATAAAAGCAAGGCATCCACTTCTTTTTGCACCAAATCACTCTCACCCGTCAACATAGCTTCATTGACTTCTGCGAATCCTTCCAAAACCAAGGCATCACTAGGAATCTGCTCTCCAGCAGACAAACGAATGACATCTCCTAGAACCAATTCTTCAGGATTGAGAGCGACTTCTTGACCATCACGGATGGTTTTGACCTTTTCCTTGGTCATGAGATTGAGCTTGTCCACCATGTGTTTGGCTCGCAGCTCGGTCACAATCCCAGAAAAAGCGTTAAAGCAAATAACGGCAAAGAAGACCAGATTGCTCCAAGCCTGCACAAAGGCAAGCGCTAGGGCAATAACAAAGTTTAATGCGTTAAAAAGTGTAAAAACATTTCGTTTGATGATTTGCCAAGTACTGGTACTGGCTGATGCGGTAAAGTCATTGACCAAACCTTGAGCCTGTCTTTCCTTGACTTCTCTTTGGGTTAATCCCATTATCATATTTTTATCCATAAACTCTATCATATCATTTTTTTTAGCAGAATTCTAATCTCATCCAAAAACTGTCCACTGAAAACTGAAAAAGTTTGCCAGTAGTCTTTCGATAAGGTATAATAATAAAAGCAATACAATCGAAGGAGTTCTCATGTTTTATACTTATTTGCGTGGACTAGTCATGCTGATCTTGTGGTCCATCAATGGCAATGCCCACTATCACAATACTGATAAAATCCCTAGCCGAGACGAAAACTATATCCTCGTCGCTCCTCATCGTACCTGGTGGGATCCTGTTTACATGGCCTTTGCAACCAAGCCAAAACAGTTCATCTTTATGGCCAAAAAAGAGCTATTTAACAACCGTATCTTTGGCTGGTGGATCCGTATGTGTGGCGCCTTTCCTATCGACCGGGAAAAACCTAACGCCTCTGCCATCAAGTACCCTATCAACGTCCTCAAAAAAAGCGACCGCTCTCTCATCATGTTCCCAAGTGGGAGCCGTCACTCAAATGATGTCAAGGGTGGAGTTGCCTTGATTGCCAAAATGGCCAAGGTCCGTATCATGCCTGTCACCTACACCGGTCCCATGACCTTGAAGGGATTGGTCAGCCGTGAACGTGTGGATATGAACTTTGGGAATCCTATCGATATCTCAGACATCAAGAAAATGAATGATGAAGGGATTGAAATGGTTGCAGACCGTATCCAAGCAGAATTCCAACGTTTGGACGAAGAAACCAAGCAGTGGCACAATGATAAAAAACCAAATCCACTCTGGTGGTTTGTCCGCATCCCTGCCCTCTTCCTTGCTGTGATTGTTGGTATCCTAACGATTATCTTTACCTTCATCGCAAGCTTTATCTGGAATCCAGATAAGAAGAGAGAGTCTCTTGGTTAAGAAATACAATTATCCCTTGGTAAAAACCAAGGGATATTTCTTTTATTCGATTTTCCATTTTTGGGCCAACCAGTTGGAAAAGGCTAGGAATCGTTCAGCCACTTGCTCATGATGCCCATAGGGATCAAAGACAAACTGACTAGTCGGATAGTGTTTCTGAAGACTGGTATGAATCTGCTCAGCATAGACTGGTGCTTGAGCCAAGCGATTGGTATGATGGGCTCCTTCTGTTTGACCATTCTGTAAATACAGCAAACAATCTAGATTTCTCACATTTTCATCCTTGCAATAAGTCGTAAAATCAGGATACCAAAAGGAACCGCAGATAGAGAAGATACAAGAGACCTTATCAAAACGGAAAAGACTGTAAACGGCCGCCAAACCACCTAGTGAGTGACCTCCATAAGCAAGGCGATTTTTGTCCAGGCGATAAAGCGCCTGCAACTTATCTAAAAGACCTCCAAATAAATGACTATGATAGGCATTTGCCTGACCGCCAAAATCTGGAGCTCCCTCTCTCAGAGCAGCTGCCTTCCAGGGAGTGTAATCGTCTAGGCGATTTTTAGAGGTCAAGCCCACTAAAATCACAGATTCTGAAAGGGAGGATAGGAAATCCAAGTTTCCATCATTCAAGAGAATCGCTGGATAGGTTTGATTGGGATCATAGGTCGAAGGAAGGCTGACCTTGACTTGGATCCCTTCCCAATCAAACTCATTATTTATTGATAAAGTCATTGATTTTCTCAAGGGAATCAATCACTGCTGGACCATAGTCCATCAACTCATCGTAAGAAATGGTCATGATTTTTTGATTCTTAATAGCAGGAACGTTTTCCAAAACTTCATTTGCTTTCATCAACTCTACTGCGTTGGCATCCAATTTTTTATTGCGGTCGCTGGTTACATAGATAATCAACTCAGGATCCATTGACACGAGATTTTCCAAGGTCAAGCCTGATGTTCCCGTTGCAACGTTTGTATAACCAAGTTGATTCAACAAGCTTTCTTGCAAAGCAGACTTGTATGCACCAAAGGTTTCATCATTATAAGCAACCATAATCAAAGCCTTTTTCTTTTCACCTTGGCTTGCTGGGTTTGCTTTCTTAACAGCATCAATTTTAGCTTGTAATTGAGTTGCGTATTCATTGGCCTTGTCCTGAACATTGAAAATCATTCCAAGATTTTTGACATCTTCTACAATATTTCCCAAATCTTGCTGAATTGTTGAGAGAGAAGCTTTTTGCGTATAGACTGGGATTTTGTTTTCATTCCAAGTGCTAACTGTCCCCAAGGATTTTTCAGAAAACATCATGTTTCGACCCATCACAGCATCTGGTTCATAAGAAAGCACTGTCTCTTGAGAGACTGTTTTTTTATCGCCAATTTGAGGAATCGTCGCAATCGCGTCCTTGTATTTGTCCGTCACAGCATTGTCAGGGTTGAGCATGCCAGCAATTTTATCCTTCAAGCCTAACTCCAACAAGATTTCAGTGGTTGAAAGATTGTTGGTGATAACTTTTTCAGGTGCCTTGTCAAAGACTTGTTCGACTTCATTCCCCTTAGCATCATAGGTCTTGACCGTGAATGGATAAGTCGTCTCTGTGCTGGCCTTTTGACTTGTTTCTGTGCTAGACTGTGTGGTAGCTTTTTCTGTAGTAGTGTTACCACAAGCTGCCATAGTTAGGGTAGCTACTGTTACGAGTAAAATGCTTAGTGTTTTTTTCATCTTGTTTTCCTTTTCATTATTATAAATAGTGAATCATGGCTTGCTGATCCTCAGTCCAAGTCACCTGACTTTGAACTCCGTATACAGTTTGCAATGACTCAGGGGTGATGGTCTCCTTTGGAATACCTTGGTAAAGGATTTCCCCCTCCTTCATCAGATAGAGATAATCCGAATAGCGACAAGCAAGTTGAATGTCATGTAGGACAGCTAGAACATTGACCTTGAGATTCTTCACAATGGCCAACAAGTCTAACTGGTACTTGATATCCAGGTGATTGGTTGGCTCGTCCAGGAGCAAGAGAGTCGGTTCTTGCGCCAAGGCGCGTGCTAATAAGACTCGCTGTTTCTCCCCACCTGAAAGAGACGAATAGAGACGAGTTTTCTTCTCAAGCATATCCACCTTAACGAGAGCATCTTGAACGAGGGCATAATCCCTTTCCTTTTCCTTCTGTAGAAAAGAGAGGTGGGGAGTTCTTCCCAGTAAGACGATTTCCTCAACTGTACAATCAAACTGCAATTGATTAAACTGGGTGACAACTGCCATTTGCTTGGCTGTTTCTTTGAGTGACCAATGCTCCAGTGGCTTTCCATCTAAGCTTATCAAGCCTTTGTCCGCCCTTTCCTGACGATAGAGAAGTTTAAGCAGGCTGGTTTTTCCACTTCCATTTGGTCCTAGTATCGTGTGAAATTGATGCCCCTCAACCTTAAGAGAAACTCCTTTGAGGACTTTTTTCTCTCCTAGTCCAAAATGGATATCCTGACAAATCAAGTCCATATCAGACCCTCACCTCCTTTCGCCTACCTCCAACAATGTAGATAAAGAAGGGAGCACCTACTAAGGCTGTGAAAATACCAATCGGCAGCTCAGCATTTGGAATGATGACACGAGAAAGTACATCTGCCCAGACGACAAAGAGGGCGCCCAGTAAGGTCGCAACGGGAAAAAGCCTCTTGTAATTCGTTCCTACTAACCCTCGAGCTAAGTGAGGAGTAATCAGACCAACAAATCCAATAATCCCACAGGTTGCCACTAAGACTGCTGTCAGCACAGCCACCATGGTCACATAAAGATACCAATAAAATCGTAAAGGAATCCCTAAAGTTAAAGCAGCCTCATCTCCCATCATCATTGCATTGAAAACACGATACTGAGTAGAGAAAAATAGAAAGGCCATTCCTACTACTACAGTTGGCAGGACTAAGTCAGACCAGGTAGTCCCGGCAAGCGAACCCATGGTCCAAAACTTAATGGTCATCACACTGTCCGCATTAGCGCCAACTGAGATAATAAAGTTGGAAAATGCCAGAAAGAGAGCATTGACCACCGTTCCTGATAAAATGAGACTAGAAGTCGTCATCCTTCCCTGCATAGAGGCAATGATGAGGACAGCAATGGTTGCCAAAATAGCTCCAAGAAAAGCTCCAAGGCTAATCACCACTTTTAAACCAAGAATAATGCTCAAGGTTGCACCCAGAGTCGCACCCGCAGAGATACCTAAGACATAGGGCTCAGCAATGGGGTTGTTTACCGTGGACTGCATCACGCTACCACACATGGAAAGACCGGCCCCTACTATCAGACCTAACAATACTCGGGGGAATCTCATGTTCCATACAATGGCAAGAGTGGACTTGGAAACCTCTCCTATCTCAAGAGGAAAACCCAACCTGCTCAAAATAATCCGATAGGTATCGCCTAGATCAATCGCAACGGATCCCATAGAAACTGCTAGAAAGAGCGAAATCCCTAAAGTAGCTAGCAAAATACCTAAAAGTAACACAAATTGCAGGTCCCGTCGGCTTCCTGAAAATTTGGAAAGCATGCAAACCTCCTTTGATAGAATCTTAAAAATTTAGAAAATTCTCATAAAAAGTATACCATATTTCTACTAGATGAACAAGGATGGAGACATATATAGACAAGCCGAAGATTGTACAAAAATGTTCGTAAAACAAAAAAATCTCCCCGAAGGGAGATGATCTGGTTTATTTTACCTTACAGTGCTAGGAACCGTAACCGAAGATTATACTTGAGTATATCGAGGTAAGGTGACAAAAGTAAAAAAGCTACCCAATTTAGAGTAGCTTCATTATCAAGATATGCTCAATTGAACACGGCCTAAGCAAGCGGATAAAAACAAAAAGCCCTCTGAAATCAGAAAGCTTTATTCTTGCTGGATAAAACGTTTATAGATTAGGCGACAAGCCGAAGATTGTACTGATGGTACATCGAGGCGAAGGCAACGAAGTATAGAAACGTTTTAGACGCAAGATTAACGACGAAGTCCTAGAGAGTTGATTAACTCACGGTAACGGTTAACGTCGTTTTTACGCAAGTATGCAAGCAAGTTACGACGGCGACCGATTTTCTTCATCAATCCACGGTAAGTAGCGTGGTCTTTTTTGTGTTGTTTGATGTGTTCGTTAAGGTGGTTGATTTCCCAAGTAAGGACAGCAACTTGAACCTCTACTGAACCTGTATCACCTTCGTGACGTGCATATTGTGCGATGATTTCATTTTTTTTCTCTTTTGAGATTGCCATGATGTTTCTCCTTTTTATTTGGCTTCATCCGAGTGACAGGTTGGCATGCCTGCAACCAAGAAGAAGTTATTTGTCTTTACGACAGTTCTTATTCTACCAAGAAGCAGGAACTTTGTCAACTGATTTACTATTTAAAACCTTGAATTACTCTACTGATTTCAGGGCTTCGAGCATATCCACTTTTCTCAAGTGGTGATTGACAAAGACCCCCAGTAGGGCTAAGATTACAGTCACTGCGACGATTGGAAGAGCATAGACTTCCCAGCTGACTTGTGGATAAAAAAGTATGGTGGCAGGTGAAATCATTTGAATCAAAAATTGATGTAAATAGTGGCCAGCTACCAAACCGAGAGCAATTCCCACAAGGGACAGCACCATGGTCTCACGGTAGATATAGAGGGTCACTTCTTTATTGTGGAAACCGAGAACCTTGATAGTGGAAAGTTCACGGATACGTTCTGCCACATTGATGTTAGTGAGATTGTAGAGAATGACAATGGCTAGTAAAACGGAAACAAGGACAAGGATTGCCATGGTTTTATTGAGCGAACTAGCCACAGATTCAAAGAGATGGATGGCCGTCGCATTTTGGACGACCCCAGAAACAGCATCTTTTTCCATGAAGGTAGCAGCTTCTTTCTCCGTATTGGAAGGTGTTGGCTCTTTTAATTTTACTAGGTAGGTATTGTCTTGTGGACGAGTGCCATAGACTTGTTCGTAAGTCGCTCGGTTGAGATAAACAAAGTGTCCAACATAGTTTTCAGAAATAGCTGCGACCTTGATTTCCTTCCCATCAAGCTCCAGCTTGTCTCCAACCGTAACACCTGCTAGTTGGGCTAATTTTTGACTCACGACCGCTCCATCAGTGACCTGCACCTCTTGCCCATTCTCCTCTAATGTGATAAAGGGTTTGAAATCTTCTCTGTTTGTGACCATCATGGTGATGGTTTGAAGTCCTGCTTTTCCTTTGAAATCTTTTTCAATGGATTTAGAGTAAATCTTTTGATAAGCGTGGATCGATTCAGCTTGCAAGGCACTTTCTAGATCTGTTTTTTCTTGCTCACTCGCACTGCTCTTTTCCGCTACAATCATCTGGTATTGCTGGATTTGTTCAAATTGGCGCTCCACAACTCCTCCCACAGATGACTGAATGCCAAGACCTGCAAATAGGAGAGCCACCGAACCTGCAACTCCAAAAATGGTCATCAACATTCGTTGCTTATAACGAAAGATATTTCTTGCCGTAACCTTATGAGTAAAACTCAAACGACTCCAAATAAAGCTCAGGCGTTCCAGCAAAATCTTTGATCCCTTAACGGGAGGTTTGGGAAGTAAGAGTTGGGCTGCTTCATCGTGTAATTCCCTCCGCGCTACCAGATAAGCCGGCAAAACGCTGGATACCCAACTTAAAGCTAGGGCAATAAGACTATAAGACCAATAGAAATACTCGTGACTTTTTCCAACAACCATCCCAGCTGTTATAACATCTGAAATCACCCCTGCAAGAAGATAATGTCCAAGAAGTGTTCCTATAAGGGTTCCCACAGTTCCTGCAAGAAAACCATAGAGGACAAACTTGGCAACAATATCTCGGTTGCGGTAACCCAAGGCCTTGAAAATGCCTGCATTGGTGCGTTCTTCATCTACAAAGCGAGTCATCGTTGTAAAGGTCACCATTGCAGCGACCATATATAGCACCACGGGGAAAATATTTCCGATAGAACGAATACTTGTTGATAAATTGCTGTACATGCGGTAGCCTTGACCACCTGGCATGGTTTGGCGATTGTATACGTGGTATTTCGGCTCTGCCAGTTCATCAAGGTCTTTCTGACGCTGTTCAAGCTTCTCTTTTTCCTTGGTTAGATCACTCTCTGTCTGAGCCAGTTTTTCTTTTTTAGTCGCCAGTTCTTCCTTAGCTTTTGTCAGATGTCCCTCGATTTGACTCTTTTGCGGTTCTGGTAAAGCGGTCGCTTGTTCTTCTTGCGTTTTCAAGCGACTTTCAGTCTGCTCTAACTGACTCTTACCATTTTCAAGGTTGCTTTCAGCAGTTTGGAGCTGTTCTTTCCCATCTTTCAGGCTCTTTTGCCCATTTGTTTTAATACTTGCCAATCTTTTTTGACCATTATCAGCAAGTAAGTCTTGCAACTCTTCCTGATGTTGGGTTCGTTTGGTCTTATAGTCTGATGAAAAAGCATCCAGATTTTTTAAATCATCATAGCGCACACGCGCAATACTATAAACATCTGAATCAAACTGGCTGGGCAAAATCACTCCATAGCCAGCCAAGCTTCCATTTCCACTGCTAGCACTCCCTAAGTCTTTTTGAGAAAGCATCTCACCCGACTGAACAAATCCAGTAATTGTAAAAGTTTGGGATTTTAGGACGGACTTCCCTTCTTCTTTCTTAGTAAAGGTAATGGTCTGCCCAATCTGATAGCGGTCTTTCCAGAAGTCGGCTAGGGCAATTTCCTCATCAGCCTCTGGCAGTCGCCCTTCTGTCACTTGGAAGGTTGAAATCCCCTCTGGCTTGGAATAAAGTCGAACCGCTTCTTCACTATTTTCAACGGTTAGGTCTGCCATATAACCAAATTCAACACTTGCTCCTTGAAGGGCCTTTAATTCGTCTTGGTCTTCTTTGTCCAAGCCATAATCAGCTATCACTGCCAGATCTAGGGTATTGGCTTTACGGAGATAATCCCCTGCCGTACGTTCCATATTTGGACTGGCCACTTTGAGACCAATAAGGGCTAAAGAACCCAGCATCATCAAGGTCAGGATAGAAACAAAGCGTCCCTTTGAAGCCGTCACTGACTGAAATAGGTCTTTCCGATACGTTTTTTTCATGCTAATACTCCAATGTATCGATATTCTGCGGATGCTCATTGACCGTCATGCTCTTAACCGTGGCATCGCGCATATGAATCACCCGATCTGCAATAGGGGCTAGCGCGCCATTGTGGGTTACGATAATCACCGTTGCTCCTTTTTGACGAGACATGTCTTGGAGAATCTTCAAGACTTGCTTCCCCGTCTGGTAATCCAAGGCACCCGTCGGTTCATCACAAAGGAGGATTTTAGGATTTTTGGCTACAGCACGTGCAATGGAGACTCGCTGTTGCTCCCCTCCAGAAAGCTGGGCTGGAAAGTTATTCAGGCGATGAGCCAGACCTACATCTTTGAGCACTTGCTCTGGAACCAAGGCATCTGTCACGATTTCTGAAGCCAGTTCCACATTTTCCTTGGCTGTCAGATTGGAGACCAGATTGTAAAATTGAAAAACAAAGCCTACATCTTCACGACGATAGTTTGTTCGTTGGTGCGAACTATAGTTGGCAATATTGGCACCATCAATCCAAATCTCTCCCTCATCATTGGTATCCATACCTCCTAGGAGATTGAGAACCGTTGATTTTCCAGCACCAGAAGCACCAAGGATAATGACCAGCTCCCCCTTTTCAATTTCAAAATTCACATCACGATTAGCCACAATCTCCGTATCCCCAACCTGATAACGCTTGTAGCTGTGTTTCATTTCAATATAAGCCATATCGTTTATCTCCTTTTCAAAGCTCGTTTTCTTAAATCAACAAGATGTTGATTCTAAATCACAAATATTATATAATGGGCTAAGTCAAAAAGCAATAATCAAAAATCAACAAAGTGTTGATTTAAGAAGAAGGAAGATAAAATGGTTCAGAAACGAAAAACTACTACTAAGGAAGATATCAAAGAAGCTTTGATTCAGCTGCTATCAGAGGATAAATTTGAAAATATATCAATTAGTAAGCTCTGTAAACGGGCAGGAATTAATAGGGGAACTTTCTATCTACACTATGAAAACAAATATCAAATGATTGACAGTTTTAAAAGTGAAATTATTTCCCAGCTCTACATTTTTTTAGAAAAAGAAAGAGAATCGCCTAGAAAGTTTATGTTAGCCAACTTCTATATATTACGTTCGAACGAACGCCTTATTAACGCCTTGTCCCAAAGTCATTACATAGACTTTCGTGGTGCAATTCGTGAATTTCTAAGTAGCATTATTCTAACTGAAAATCAAAAAGAAAAGACTCGTCATTTCTTATCTGAAAACTTCCAAATTCCTCACAAATACGCTTTGGAAATCTTCTTATCAAGTATTGAAGGAATTATTTCTCTTTGGATTGCTGGGGGAGCTCAAGAAGAACCGGAAGAAATCACGGATATAATCTTATCAACCTATAACTACGAACACTGGAGCTACGAATCAAAAGAAGATTAATTCATACAACTTACTATTTCATAAGCTATATCCTCTCATTTTATACTTTTTCAATTAGCTAAATTGCCTTTTTTTAAACTTAGATACAAAAAAACCTAGGAATTCCTAGGCTTTCTGTTTATAGATTATTTTCCAAGGTAGTATTCAGAAACTACGTTCAATTTTTCGTCAAATTCGAATACCAATGGTGGGAAGTTAGGGATTTCCACGTCCATGATTTCGTCATCTGACAAGCGTTTGATGTGTTTTACAAGGGCACGGATTGAGTTACCGTGAGCTCCTACAAATACGTTTTTACCATCTTTAAGTGCTGGAGCGATTTTGTCTTCCCAGAATGGAAGGGCACGTTCCAAAGTCACTTTCAAGTTTTCAGCATCTGGGATAACTGAGTCGTCAAGTGAAGCGTAACGACGGTCAGTGTGTGCTGAATGCTCATCATCACGGTCCATGTTTGGAGGCAATACATCGTATGAACGACGCCAGATGTGAACTTGCTCATCACCAAATTGTTCAGCAGCTTCAGCTTTGTTTTTACCAGTCAAACCACCGTAGTGACGTTCGTTCAAGCGCCATGATTTTTCAACTGGAACCCACAATTGGTCAGAAGCTTCAAGAGCCAAGTTTGTTGTTTTGATCGCACGTTTCAATACTGAAGTGTAAGCTTGGTCAAATTCGATACCAGCTTCTTTGATCAATTTACCAGCGTCAATCGCTTGTTGTGTTCCTTTTTCAGACAAATCAACATCAGCCCAACCAGTGAAAAGGTTAGCTTTGTTCCATTCAGACTCACCGTGGCGAGCAAAAACCAATTTTACCATTAGATGGATTCTCCTTTTATTTTTCGAGGTTTCCCTCGTTTATCTATTCTATTTTACACAATTTTTCATAAAAAAGCTAGTTAAAATCAACTAAAAAGAGAGAACAGTGTCCTCTCATCTAGTTATTATTATTTCGCGATATTCAATCAAGAAACGATTGCAATTATTTGTTATTTAAAGCATCAATTATACGATCAGTATTCTTAGTTACATTAGTATCATTGTAACGATTATGAATTAGACCTTCAATTGTTTCTTTGCAATTTTCAAGATTAGCTTTTTCAAATACTACCACACTGACAACATGTGTTCCACCAGAAGTAAGATGCAAAACTAGTAGAGTCTGAAAAGCGCTTAGCACTGTTAATACATCATAAGCCGCTAATATCAATCCTCCGATAAATGAATTTTGCATCATTGAAAGGCCAATAAGAGCGAAAATGATACCCCAAGCAAATGATTTGAAATCAAGACGAAATGAACTATCTACACTTGCAACTTGATCAACAGGAATTGTTTTATTTTGAGAACCCAGTGGGATAACTTTTAAAATAGTATTAGGGTTAGAAGTTTTTATAAAGACTCCCTCTAAAGTAATGGAAGCTTTTAAATAGAATGTTAAATACGATGTAATGAAAGATTATTTCATAATATTCTCCTTTTATTTTTTCAAGTTGTATTACATCATGTTTTCTTATAAAAAAAAGCATTTTGCTAACATATTCTTTCGCCAGGTAATTCTTTAAATAAAAAACAACCCTCAAACGGATTGTTTCACTAGACTATCAGACAAGGCCACGGACTTCTTTCAAAAATTTAGAAAAAGAAACAGCGCCTTTAATGATTAGAAATCCTCCTATCCACTCGGTCGCTGAAAGAAAGCCCAGCACGCCACCAATGATAAATAAAATAGAAGGTAGCTTTCGAAGTTGTTGGTCTTCTTCGAAATAGATTAACATAAAGGTACCTAATGCAATCATCAAAATCTTAAAAAATGTCAGGAGCAGGGAAAAGGCAACCGTGACAACCAGCATTTTTGAAGGATCTTTATAGATGAGGGCACCAGTATAGGATAGCAAAAATCGTAGGACAGGTCCCAAAAGCAAGGTTATACCTGCCAGCATACCCAGTCTCCAATTGAGTCGAACCAATCTATCTCTCTCCATAAGAACCTCCTTCTCTCGTAGCTATCATTCTACCACATTTCCCCAAGAAACAAAAGACCTTCTCAGTCACAAACAAATCGCCTACCAGCTTTCAGACAGCCGGACATAAAAAGAGAAGATCTGTCGATCCTCCCTTTTCATTTTCCAACCCTTATTTCTTAAAAATAGAGGTTCTGAAGTCGTTTGTTTGGTCAAGATAGGCTTTAAAGATTGCTCTCTTCAACTTATGAACGGCACTGTCAATCTCTGGCTTATAGTCACTCCAACGAGGAGCCACTGCATCCTGTAGCACAGCTTGGTCCATGAGGGCCTGCAATTCAGTCACACTATTGACGGTCTTGGTCACATAGCTTGGCCATGGTTTTGTCGGATCTTTAAAGGTCACTTGCTTCAAGTTCCCAAACTGCTTCACACGTTCATCATACATGGCTTTCTTGAAATCCGCCCAAGATGAATACTTGCCTTCAAACACCTTGTCCAATACAAGATCATCTGTCACCAATCCTCGTGTTTTACCATAGAGATTGATGGTTTTACCTTTTTGTTTGGCAATTTCTTCGTATTGATTTGAGATATAAGGTACCATTCCATCCTTAAAGCCTTTGGCAGCCAAAAGTTCGTAAGCGAACCGACGTCCCATAAGGTCCCCTGGCGTGCCTTTCTCACTGCTGAGAGCTGAATAGATTGGGGCAAAGAGTTTAATGGTATAGTAGCCATTTCGTTCATAGTCACCAGACTGGTACTCACGAGCTGACAAGATGTTGTGGTCAATCAAACTTTCAAAACTATTCAGGTTTCGGGCCTCTGCTTCTGTCAATTCTTTGACTACGTTAGTGGCGTAAACCTCATTTCCATCTGCTGGATCTTTTACATACTTGTTCTCAATTTTTCTGAGAGCCGCCATTTTCTGGTGAACATTTAGCTTGTTAACGATTGATTGCCCTTCGAGATATTCCAGCATGTAGATAAGGTCAAACATATTGTGAACATAGTTCTGAAGATCTGCTGCGTTTTGGAATCTCTCTGTCGGATCCAAGACTTGCAGACGGGAGTCCTCTGTACTATCTGATTTTGAGTGTTTCAAGATAGAATTGATGGTAATGGTTGCGTCACTTGGTTGGTCAGGGGCTTGCAATAAACCTTTTGCAAAGAACTCTGGTCCCAAGCCACTTCTTCGACCATAGCCGCCAAGGTAAATATCCTGATCGGAATCATGGGTCATCTCATGGGTATAAGTAATGGCTCCATCCTTGTCCAGCATACGGTAAGACATATAGTAGACACCATCCCCTGTAGCGTAGGCTCCATGCTGGTTGTGAACTACCTTATTGCCAACTGGGCCAAAGAAGTTCTTCATAGCCGGATTGGCGCTATCAAACTTAGCCTCTACTGTAGCTTTTCCAGAGGTTGTGTCATCCCCAAACTTATAAGCATCATAAAGCAAGATGGTACGATAGAGTTTTTCACGCCCCTCATTATCTAAAATACGATACCAATAATCGTAGTAATCTCGCTGGCGTTTGGCTGTTTCACGCGCATTTTCTTCAACAAAGTCATTGAGAGCCTTGTCCGCTTTATGCTCACTATTGCGGTAGCGATCATAAGCTCCAAATCCTAGACTAGACATGGTCGAGATGACAAAGACAGATCTTTCTGGCAAGGTCAGGAGAGGCAAAACCATATTGCGGTATTTCCATGTGGCACTCGTGATGCGGTCATAGACACCGATAGAATACTTGCTACCAGCCTGTCCTTGCTTGGCTTTAACCTCTTCGATAGTGGATTTTTCTTCAACGATGTAAGCCTTAGTCTCTGATTTAAACCAGTCATTGTTACTTGTATTTGGTAAAAAGACTTTGCGGTAATGTTCCAGCGTGCTAAACAAATCTGTCGTTCCATGATGGTTGGCAAGACTGATACCATAAGTATCGACATTATTCTTAGCTAGAAGATTGTTAAAGCCAGATTTACCTAACTCGATCAGAGTATCTAGTGGTGAAGCATTTCCCTTTCCAAAGAAGTCCAGATGGTACAGAACTAGGTCTTTGACGTTTACCTGACCATAACTGAAGTTATACCACCGTTCCAGATAGGTTAAGCCAAGTAGCAAGGCTTCCTTGTTGTGTTTGATTTTATCTACAAGATAGCCCTTGGTAACTGAGTTATCACCAGCAAGTCCAGCATCTGCTGACAAAAGTTTTTTCAAACTATCTTCCAGATGTTCCTTTGTTTTGGCGAACTGGTCTTCAAGATAGAGCTCAGTCTGCTCGACTTTTGGAGAAATACCGAGTGTCTTTCTGATGCCTTCTGAATGGTAGTCCACCTGCTGCAATTCAGGTAAGACTTGTTTGATGATAGAGCTTTGGTCATACAAGAATTGGTTTGGTGTATAGAGAAGACCCGTATTTCCTAGACTATATTCCGCTAATTTGGCAAAATCATTCTGGTACTTGAGATCGAGCTTCTCAGATGAATGATCCTTGTAGTGAAGCAAGAGTTTGTTTGCAGTCTGTTTGTTAGAAACAATATCTGTGATGACTTGGTTGTCCTTCATCATGACTGCTGACAAGAGCTCTTTTTGATATAAGAGACTGTTCTCATTGACCAGATTTCCGTATTTGACGATGGTTGCCTTATTGTAGAAAGGTAGCAATTTTTCAATGTTTTTATAAGCCAAAGTTCGCTTAGCTTGATAATGGACCACCTTAGAAAAGTCACTGTCCTTCTTGCCACTTGTTGAGAGGGGCTCCACTGTTGGTAGAGTGAGAGGATTGATGACTGCTTTTTTGCTTTCAATTTGGGAAGCATCTAGCATTGTTCCTCTTTCTTCAAAGGATTCCTTGCTGACGACCTCATCCTTGACTAAGGTGACATTGTAGACTCTGTTTGCCTTGCTGCTGAATGTGTCCTTCACCTTCATTCCATTATAATGGTAACCGGTAATGGCATTCCCGTTGGTTACATTGACATCACTGAGAACATTGGTCAAACTTCCAGCATGCCTTACATCACCAGAAGTTCGATCCCACAAATTGCCTGCCACTCCCGCAACTCTACCAAAGTGCTTGGCATTGTTAATATCGCCTTCAACATAGCTATCTTGGATTTGTGCATCCTGATCTACTAGACCTGCAAGACCACCCACTGTCTGATCTGAACTATTTGTGTTGGACGAAATGGCTACTGTCGCTTTTGACTTAGTAAGTAAAGCCCTGTCACCTGTCAAATGACCGACCAGACCACCGATATTATAGGCAGCAGTCGTCTCATACGTGTTGATAATTCTTCCCTTGAAACTGCTCTCTGTGATGCTTGATTGATCAGCCTTAGCCAGCAAACCACCGATACCACGTTCACCAGCGAGAACACCATCGACGTGAACTTGCTGAATCTTTGTGCCATTCCGGGCTTCATAGGCCAGTGAACCGATGTCATCTTTCCCTGAAATGGAGACATTTTTTAGGCTCAGCTTTTCTACTGTGGCGCCATTCAAAGTTTCAAACAGTGGTTTTTTCAAGTTGTAAATAGCATACTGCTTGCCATCTTTTTCACCGATCAACTGACCAGTAAAGATGCCCTTGATGTAGGATTTAGCTTCAGGCTCCAACTCCACTTCGTTGGCATTCAAACTAGCTGCTAAATGATAGGTTCCAGAGAGATTCTGGTTGATAGCTTTGACTAGGTTGCTAAAGGAAGTAAAGGTTGTCGTTTCCTCTCTAGCCTTCTTAGCTAGGTAGAAGGTGAAATTATCAACATATTTATTTTCTAGCTCTTGCTGGAGTTTCTCAGCCTTGGCTGTGATTTTATAAACTGGCTGACCATCTTTCGTTTCTGCCGTTATTGAAGTGACTGGTAGATAGACATCTTTAAACGACGAAGATTTAACCTTGACAAAGTAAGTGTCTGGATTACTTGGGACACCGTCTAAAGAAACGTGTTGTTTGTAAGTACCATTGGTCTGACTATACAACTCCAGATCCGAAACGTTTCTTAGCTCAAGCGTCTTCTCTGGGTCTTTTTCTTTTGGTTTTTCTGTCGGAGTTTCCGGTTTTACTTGCTCGGTATTGCCAGTATATTCTGGAAGAGGAGCGACTTGTTCCGGTTCAACGATGGCTCCTGCTTGCTCACCTTTATATTCTGGTAAGGAAGATTGAGTCTCAGGTTCCACAATCGCACCTGATTGAGTGCCTGTATACTCTGGTTTTTCAGCTGTTTCAGGAGCTACAATCGCTCCTGCTTGAGTGCCTGTATATTCTGGTGTTGGTGGCACCTGTTCAGGCTCTACGATTGCTCCAGACTGCTCGCCTGTATAGGCTGGTTTCTCAGCTGTTTCTGGTTCCACCAAAGCTCCAGACTGGACGCCCCCAACCTCTGGCTCAACTTTTTCCGGCTCAACGATGGCACCAGCTTGAGTTCCCTGATACTCAGGTAGTGGAGCGACTTGCTCGGGTTCAACGACTGCTCCTGCTTGGGTGCCTGTATATTCTGGTCTTTCAGCTGTTTCTGGGGCTACAACCGCTCCCGCTTGCTCGCCTGTATATTCTGGTAATGGAGCCTGAGTCTCAGGCTCTCCTTTTCTTGCAGACTGAGGTGCTTCACTTGCAGCTACTGCCTTCTTAGTCCCTTTCTCTACTATACGTGGCAAGGCTTCTTCTACCTTAGTTGAGAGAACTTCCCTAGAAATTTCTTGGTTTTCAACCGTGAAAATGCGAACAAGTTCAATCTTCTTCCCAGCACGACCTTCTTGTTTGACATGGATGGTTCCCTCTGCTAGATCTGGATTTTCCTGCACCACTTCTGAAACATCTAGTTTGGTTACAATCTCTTGGTCTTTGTATAAGAGCTCTGGTTTGTTCACGCGACCAGCCAAGACTTCGTCTTGAGGATCTACACTAGCAATACCAGACGGCTTTTTATTAGATAAATCTTGAGAAGGGATTGTCTTGTCTGCAGGGCTTGTTGAAGACGGAGCTTTCTGCTCATCTCCTGCCTTTTGTCCACCTTCGTTGGCTTGGAAATGAGGTTGAACTGTATAGTCAAGTTTCTGATCCCTAGCAGCAGTTTCTTGCTGATTAATCTCTTTGTCTTGCTTAATATAGCCTAGATAAGTATAACCTGATAAGGCACGTGGCAAAGGCAGACTATCTCCTTGGGATAATTGGTATTCCTGATTGTACTGGAGCAAAAGTTGATTTTCAATAGCCTGAACTGAAGAAGCCAAACCACTGCCCATCCCTGTTACCAAAATCACATTCAAGAGGGCTTTCTTTTTGCCTTTCTTTTTCGATACGACAAAAATAAGAAGGCCAATTGAAGCTAGGGCTCCACCAGTTAAAACACTAGTAAGGCTATTCTGCCCACCTGTATTGGGCAACTGACCTAGTTGGGCTTTCTCATCCATACGGTAGACTAGATAATAGGTGCTCTCACTATCTTCCGCAATCTTCGGAATATCCTTGACAATCAAGTCCTTCTCTTGCCCACTCAGCTCCGTATCCGTCACATATTTGTAGTGAACAGCTACATTTTCTTGAGCAAATACGGTTCCACTACTCGCAATGGACACAAAAAATAGGCTTGAAATCGAAGCTGACACAAGTCCAATTGCTAATTTTCGTAAGGAGAAACGATGCTGCTTCTCTCCAAAAAACTTTTTCATTTTAAATCCTCTCAACTTTTACCTTCTATCAAGAAAATAACTAGCATTATATTTTGATATAGGTATTTCACATCCACCATTATACTATAAAAATACTTCCTTGTCTCCAATAAATGCTTTAGATTTCACGAATGTCAAAGCTTATTTATCTTGTAAAATTTATCCGTCGTTGATGACAAAAAAAGAAGGCTAAGCGCCTTCTCTTATTTGAAAATATTCCTAACAAAAAGTCATTATTCTTGAATCTCGAACTTTTTCAAAAGTCCAAAATAGAGGGATCCACCAATGATTGTCAGAATTCCTCCTACCCAGCCCAAGAATGGGATCAATCCAACAGAACCACCCACGATAAACAAAACAGACGGTGCAGGGGTCACACGCTCATCGTCCTTGTAATAGACAATAGACACAATTCCTAAAACCAAGACAGCAATTTTTACCAATGCCAAAATGATTGAAAAAATCGTCAATATACCAACTGTTGCATCAGAGTCCTCCGTCGCTGCAGCAGCCCCGACAGCTATCATAAACATAACAAGAGGTGCCAACAGCAAGACGATACCTGAAATAAGACCAAAAATCGCATTTACGCGAGCAAGTGCTTTTGTTTTCATCCGAATCTCCTTAAAAAAATTTTACAACTATCATTTTATCATATTTTCATGAAAAACAAAAGAAATTTCGAAACGAGTATACTAGATGATGAATGTTTTCCAATTTCTCTCCAGATATTTAGAGTAAGAAATATGTCCTGTATCAATTTATTTGTAAATTCATTCGTTTTTGTACTAAGCAAGCCATTCACCTAAAAAAGAAGATCACTTGGATCTTCTTTTTCCGTATCTATCTTTGCAAAAAGCTTATCTTTCAAAGATAGACTGTCTGAAGTCGTCTGTAGCACGTAGATAAGCATTGAAAATACGATACTTGAGTTGGGCGACACTGCTCTTAGAGCTGTCTGATAAGGCACGATCAATGTTCTTAGCTGAGGCATCCGCTAGTACTGCTAAGTACATATAATCTTGTAATTCCTCATAAGAAGAAATCGTAATTTGTCGTTTGCTATCTAGTTTTCCTGCTTCAAACTCGATGGTGATCGGGCGAAGGAAGTTTTGAGCCTTGTTGTATCGCTCATTTAGCATGGCTTTCTTCAAATCCTTCCATGATTCATACTGACTACCGTAGAGATTTTTGAAAACCAGATCATCTCCAACTACTCCGACATCTCCTCTGTTCCAGATTGAGTAGGTCTTATGACCTTCTTTAAGGGCTTGGCCAGCGTATTGGCCAGATACATATGGGACGAATCCTTGTTGGTAACCCTTGTCTCCGAGCAATTCGTAGGCTCTACGGCGGAACATAAGTCCCCCAGGTGCACCAGTTGGATTGTCCAGAGCTGCATAGAAGGAAGCAAACATATTGATGACATAGTAGCCATTTCGTCCAAAGCTAGCTCTATCCCAACCATCGCGACGACCAATGATATTATGATCAACCAGAGCATCGACAGATTTTAGTTTGGCTGCTTCTTCGGCAGTTATAGGGACAATTCGATCATCAGCGTGGGCTTGTTTACCATAAGAAGTTTTTTCAAAGTTATAATTTTCAGCCTTACGGTACCATTTCATTTTCTGTTGATCAGTTAGAACTCCAGTAACAATATCCCCTTCAACATAATCCAGAAGGTTCAGTACGTCAAAAACTCCATGCATGTAGTCGCGAAGAGCATCTGCTGAGGAGAATCGGGCAACAGGATCATAGGTATGGTAACGCGAGGTCGAATCTTTATCTCCCTGATAGAAGCTATTGAGCACGAGACCTTTTTCGCTAACATTGGTTACAGACTCTAACATTCCTGTAGCAAAGCTCTCAGGTCCTTCACCCTCACGACGACCATGCCCTTCAAAATAGATAGAACCATCCGAGTTGTGGGTCATTTCATGAGTATAGACCATGGTTCCAGAAGCTCCCAGCATCTGGTCATAGACGTAGAAGACTTCATAACCATTGGCAAAGGCCCCTAGTCCATTGTCTCCGTGATACTTCCCAGCAGGGCCAAAGAAATTGTACATAGCAACAGAGGTCTTATCATTACGCGGAGCCCAATATTGCTGGCCTTTATCATTATAAAGAAAGAAACCGTCTGTAACGATCACCCGTCTGAATAGAGTGTCTTTCCTGTTTGGACTTAGAATGTTGTACCACATGTCATAGTGGTTTCGTTGCCATTCAGCTGATTGATCCACAAGTTTTTCAACGTGTCGATGGAGTTCCTCACCTGAGAGAACTCTGCCACCTTCTTTCCTGTAGCCTCCAAAGCTACCAAAGGCAATGGTCGACATATTGCTGATGATATAGACATCTCTTTCAGGTAAGGTCAGAAGTTGGAGGACCATTTGCTTGAAGCCCCAATCTCCCTGAGTCAGTCTGTCGTAGACCTTGATTGTATACTTACTCTTACGATCCGCATTGTCCTGCTTAGCCTGAATTTCTGACAGACTTGAACGAGCCTCTACGATATAAGCCTTAGTATTTTCCTTGAACCATTCACTGTTGGTTTTGTGTGGCAAGAAGAGTTCACGCAGACTTTCTAAATAATCAAAGAGGTCTCCTTTGCCTTTTTCCTTGGCTAGGGATTGTCGGTAAGCATTGAAGTTGTTTTGCGCTCGAAGATTGCCCATTCCAGAGTTCCCGAGAGCGATGATAGTATCCAGTGTCGAAGCTGCTTGATTGCCAAAGAAATCAAACTTATAGGCATTAAGATCTTTGGTGTTGAAAGTTCCATAGTTGACATTATACCAGCGGTTGAGATAGGTCAGACCAAGCATGACGGCCTCTTTGTTCTGCAGAATCTTTTGGCTAATCGCATCCGCTACGGCAGGACCTAGGGTGTTGATCGACTTGTCAACTGAAAGCACCTTGAGGAGCTCCTGACCTAGTTCAGCCTTGGTTTGTTCAAAGGTTTTTTCTAGATAAAGATCATCTAAGGAAGCTGTTTCACCAATCCCTAATACTTTACGCACTGCAGCCGAGTCATAGGTCACAGATTTGAGTTCATCCAAGACACTCTCTTTAATAGACTGGTAGTCAGATAGGAAGGCCTCTGGCGTATAGAGCAAATTCTTATCGGCGATGCTATATTCAGCAATCTGGCCATTGGCAAAATCACCCTTGTAGGTCAGATCAAGATAAGCGATCGTCTTATCTGCATAATGCAGCATCAGTCTATTGATTTCACCCTTATGGCTGTTGACATCTGTTATCAGTGTCTCATCTTTCATCGGAACCACATCTAGCAGGGCTACTTTGTTGAGTTTATCATCTTCAGCTAATTGGTTAGCTGTATGAACGATGAAGTCTTTGTTGTAGAATGGTAATAGTTTTTCTACATTTTCGTAGGCTTGCTTTCTGGACTCCTGAGCTCCCCTCACTCGACTATAGTCTGTTTGATGCTGGTAAGCTTGCTGCAATGGCTCTTGGTCCGTCAAGTTCGAAGTGATTCTAAAGGACTGACGTTTGGCTTGCGCATCGGCCTCTGAAATAGAACGGACAAAACGCTCATCTTTTCGATTTGCTGTAGTTCCTTCAAGAACATAAGAGTCCCGAACAGAAGCCTCAGGATAGGGATCTCCTGTCATCGCATGACCATTTTGAACCTTGACACTGGTCAAGACATTTCGGACCTGTCCATTGTTCCAAGTAGACCCGATTGCTCCACCGACTTGGCCAGAATGACCTCCATTCTGGATAGAACCACTCACATAAGAAGTTTCTAATCTAGCTCCATTTTGCAAGCGACCAATCAAGCCTCCAACACGCTGGTCTCCGTTTCTACCCGTTACTTGGATAGATACATCTGCCTGACTCTTCTGCGCCAGTGATTGGTTGCCGTGGAAATTACCGACCAGGCCACCAATATTGTACTCCTGCCCTCCATCTTGGGTGCTGGTGATGGATCCTTTAAAGGCAACATTGGTTAGTTTTGTGTTTTGGGCAACTCCTACGAGTCCACCGATATGCTTGTTCCCAGATAGACTACCACTTACAGAAACATCCGTAATCGTTGCGTTCTGAGCGTTGCTAGCCAAGGCCCCTATAGAATCCTTGCCTGTAACTGCAGTCGATTTCAAGGTCAGTTGCTGGATGGTGGCATTTTTCAAGGTTGCAAAGAGTGGTTTTGCCAAGTTGTAGATGGTATAATCTTTGCCATCCACTCGGCTAGTTAGGCTACCTGAAAATTCTTCTGGTACATAGCTTGTCGCAGACTGTTCCAACTGGAGTTCATCTGCTGAAACATCCGCTCCTAATGTGAAGTTTCCAGTCGGGTTTGACTTCATGGCCTCTACGAGCGCTTTGAAGGACGTATAGACACCTTCTTGACTAAGAGGCGTTTTCGGCAGTTCAAAAGAGTAATCTGGACGATAATGATCCCCTTCTCCCTCGACGAGCTGATTAGCTGATACCGTTACGGAATAGGCATTGCCCTTATCTGTAATCTTAGTAACAGGTAAGAGCATATCCTTGAACTTGTCTGACTGAATGCGGACATAGTAGTTGTCCAAATCAGACGGCACTTCCGACAGGGATAGGTAACGTCGGTAGCGACTACCATCTTTACCGTACAGTTCGATACGATCAATATCTTTGATTTCAACCTTCTTATAATCTAGCTGAACTGGACGTTGATCCTCTATACTAGTTTGTTCCCCTTGACCCAGGTCATATTTCATGACAGTTTTGAGGGTATAAGGAGTATAGTAGTCCAAGTCATCAAGCGTCAATTTTTGAGTGAGATCCACAAGGTCGACTTCCTTAATTAACGTTTCACCCTTGTATAGCTGCACTTTGGCTGATTGATAGCTAGCTGTAGCATCCGTCAAGTGATAGCTAAGAGAAACTTGGCGTTTGTCTTCTTCCTTCTCGACACGGACTAGAGAGAGGGTTGGTTTTCTCTTGACACCATCCAGAGCTTGACGAGCGGCCTCGAGATCCGTCCGAACTTGATCGACCAAGGCTTGATTGGCGAAAGGATTGTCCAAAACGAGCTTGGCCTGATCTAGAGCACGGCGATAGCGGAGTTTGGTTTGTTCATCAGCATACTGGTAAGCAACTGTAGACTGAGTCACATCCTTCATGTCAAATTCAACTCCAAGAGTTTTCTTATCAACAGGTTGGCCGTCTAAATTATTCTTAGCAGTTTCAAGGGCTTTTTTCAAAGAATCAACCTGTTCTTGACTAGCATGAGATGCCTCAAAGAGAGCTTGGGCATTTGCGACTGCCTGTTTATAAGACTCTTGATCTGCAGTGGTATCATTGAAATACTGATGCGTTTTCTGAATGCTATCGGCCTCCTCCACTAATTGGTGCAAGGATTCGAGGTCGAGGGTTCCTTTTTCTGGTTCCACAGGAGCGTGATCCGCATTTGTAGAAATTGGTTTTGTACCGACTTTGATAATCTGAGGAACTGCTTCTTTTGTGATAGTGTTAGAGATTTCCTCTGTATTTTCGACTTTTCCATCTACTAAATACTGACGAGTCACAATCGTACGGACACCCTCTTGACCAGCTTGGCTAACTTCCCTTTGCCCCAAAGGCAGGTCTGCACTTTCCACTTCCTTAGTTGGATAGGGTTCGGCCACTGTTGTGGTTACGTCCTTTTCTTCAACGTTTAAGCTTGGAACTTCATTTACAGGAGCGTCTGTTGGTTTCTCGCTAACAGGAGCTGTTCCGACGGTTACGATCTCCGATACTGCTGGTGTCGTCACTTCGTTGGAGATTTCCTGGCTTCTCTCTACTTTGCCATCTACTAAATACTGACGAGTCACAATCGTACGGACGCCATCTTGACCAGCTTGGGTTATCTTGGTCTGACCAACTGGCAAGCTATCACTCTCTACTCGTTCTCGAGTGTAGGGTTCTGCTACCGTCGTAGTAACATCTTTTTCTTCAACGTTTAAGCTTGGAACTTCATTTATTGGGGCGTCTGTTGGTTTCTCGCTAACAGGGCCTGTTCCAACTGTTACGATTTCTGAGACCGCTGGAGTCGTCACTTCGTTAGAGAGTTCCTGGCTTCTCTCTACTTTTCCATCTACCATGTACTGACGGGTGACGATTGTACGCACGCCATCTTGACCAGCTTGAGTTATCTTGATTTGGCCAACTGGCAAGCTATCACTCTCTACTCGTTCTCGAGTGTAGGGTTCAGCCACTGTTGTGGTAACATCTTTTTCTTCAACGTTTAAGCTTGGAACTTCATTTATTGGAGCGTCTGTTGGTTTCTCGCTAACGGACTCCCCTGGGCTTGGTTTTGTAGGAGAAGGGATCTTGCTTCCGACTTTTCTAATCTCAGAAGTCGGCTCAGTCGTTACCTGATTGGAAACCTCCTCTGTATGGATCACCTGACCATTTAAAAAGTAGCTGCGGGTCACGATGGTACGACTACCATTTTTCCCTGCCTGAATCACCTCAGTTTGACCTTGCGGCAAATCATCCGCCTCTACTTCCACCACTTGGAAAGGAATAATCTCTGTACGACTGGTATCTTTACTATCAACCTTTAACTCTGGTTGTTCAAATACAGGAGCATCACTTGGTTTCTGAGAACGATACTCTTCCTGCGCTTGGCTTCCGTTCGAAGTTTGGACTGGAGTATCAATAGGAGCCGAATGATTCAACTCTTTCTTGCCATCAACTGGAGAGTTTACTTCTTTTTGAGATTTCAAATACCCTACATATTGGTAGCCTTCAATCGTAAGTGGGGATTGCAATGTTTCCCCGACCTGTACAGTCAATTCCTGATTATAGTCTGCCAGCATTTGATTTGTCAAAGCCAAGGAAGTTGGCGCAATCAGCTGACTTCCTAGACTGGTCAAAAGCATGAATGAAGCAAGTTTCTTGCGATCATCTCTGCCCAGTTTAATCGCTACGACCAGTAGCACAATGCCTGCCCCTGCTGCAATTGAGCTAATGAGTTGGCTGTGACCAGTTGCAGGCAGCTGTCTCGTCGGACGATAAATCAAATAGTAAGTATCATCTGTTTCCTCAGCAAACTGTGGCAATTCTTTGACTACCAATTGCTTTTCTTGGTCCGTGAGCTCACTTTCTGTCACATACTTATAGTGAATCTGTTTTGTGACGGATGGCGTCTGTTCACTGGCTGCTACACTTGCAAGAGAACCTCCTCCACTAAAAAGGTAGAAAACCCCTACCAAAGCAGAAACTAAACCAACCGAAACTTTTCTCAATGAAAAACGTTGGTGCTTTTCTCCTAAATAACTTCTTTTCATTTCTAATCTTTCCTTCATCATGATTTGAATCCCCTCTATTCTACCGAAATTTACTAGATTATTCAATTTATTTGCTATAAATAATAGCCACAAAAAACTGCTAATCTTTTCAGTTCATTTACGCTGTCAAAATCCTTATCTTATCAGGTCTTGAATGCACAAACAAGATCATGGAGAAACCACAGAAAAATTCCTAGGTAGCCTTAAACCTAGGAATTTTCAAATTTTAATCAAACAGAATCGTTTCCTTATTTCTTGAAAATAGACTGTCTGAAGTCGTCTGTCTCACGAAGATAAGCGTTGTAAATCTTCTTCTTGAGCAGGTTAACCCAGCTAGATTCGACACGGCTAGTAGCATTGGTAATGTTGCGTACATCCTCTGCCACGGCTGCGTCCATCAACTGCTGCATCTCTGCATAAGAACGAATGGTTACTTTCTTGGTACTGTTTGGATTTTTAAGCTCGTACTCAATGGTGATTGGCTTCAGCTTGGTCAGCTGATCAATTCGCTCCTTGTACATGGCCTTCTTGAAGGCTGCCCAAGAGGTGTATTCACCTTTAAATACATTTTCCAAGACTTTCTGGTCGGTCACGAGACCGACATCTCTTCCAGACCATCCGTCCCACGTTTTCATCCCTTCATCGAAGGCTTCCTGAGAGTACTGACCAGAAACATAAGGGACAAATCCGTCATGATAGCCCTTGGCTGCCAGTAATTCATAGGCTGTGCGACGGAACATAACGTCACCAGGTGCTCCATTTGGATTGCTCAAGGCTGAGTAAATTGGTGAGAAGAGGCTGAGACTGAGGTAGCCATTTCGACCATATTTTCCGCTTTCCTTGTTCTCCCTACGAGTGATCACATCATTTTCAATCAGGGAGTCAAAGGTCTTCAGCTGCTTGATTTCCTCAGCTGTAAAGCTTCGCGTCTGGTTTCCAGCGTGGGTCTCCTTGCCATACTTATCTGTAATATAGTAATTCTCCATCTTCCTGAACCACTGTAACTTGGCAGCATCACTCTGCTTCAGCATAGAAGTACCTTCTAGATAGTCCAAGGTGTAGATCATGTCAAACATACCATGGACATAGTGTTGTAGGTCTGCTTCATTTTGAACACGTTCCTTGAAATTATAGGTATGCATACGTGTCTTAGAATCCTTGTCCACCTTGAAGAGAGTATTGAGCGTAATGGTTGGTTCATCTGGGCTTGGCGAAGATTGCAAGAGTCCCCGAGCATAGAGTTCCGCACCCAAGCCCTCACGACGACCATAGCCTTCGAAGTAAATTGCACCGTCAGAATTATGGGTCATCTCATGCGTGTAGACTGAGTTTCCATAGTCTTCTAATAATCGTGCCCTATCAAAATGGGTCACACTTCCCGTAGCATAGGCATTGTAGCCCTTGCTTGGATACCACTTGCCGGCTGGTCCAAAGAATTCCTGCATGGCCTGTGATTTTTTGTCATTAGCTGGAGCCCAGTAGCTTTGTCCTGCTTTGTCAGTCAAGAAGAACCCATCATAAACCAGAACCGAACGGAAGAGCTTGTCCTTGCTTTCCGGACTCAGAATCTTGTACCAGAAATCATAGTGGTCGCGCTGGTATTCAGCTGTTTTTCTCACTCTGTCTTCGACATATTCAACTAGTTCTGCGTCTGTGCGCACTCTGTTATTGGCATCCAGGCGGTAACGATCATATGCTCCCATAGAGAGGGTAGACATATTAGAGATAGCATAGACACCTTTCTCGGTCATGGTCAAGAGTGGCAGGAGCATGCCCTTGTGTTCCCAATTATCTGCAGTAATCTTGTCATAAACACCGACAGAGTACTTGCTCTTGCCCTCGGCTGCGTCCTGAAGCTGTCTCGCTTCTGCTACATCGGACTTAGCCTCAACGATGTAGGCTTTTGTATTGGTCTTGAGCCATTCATTATTGGTCTTGTATGGTAGGAAGAGCTGACGGTAGCCTTCAAGGTAATTGAAGAGTCCTCGCTTGCCAGTTGCTTCAGAGAGCGAATTATCATATGCTGTATAGTTGTTCTTAGCCTTGAGATTTTCAAGTCCTGATTTCCCTAAAGCAATGATTGTATCAAGAACCGAAACGTCATTCTTACCGTAGAAATCCATCTTGTAAGCCGACAAGTCTTTGACATTAAAGTTATCATAGTTGATATTATACCAACGGTTAAGGTAAGTCAAACCTAATAGGAAAGCTTCTTTATCAGCAAGAATCTTCTTAACAAGATAATCCTTAACTACTTCACCTTCAGTATTGATAGCCTTATCCATAGCCAGCACTTTGCGAAGCTCACCTGATAGCTTGCTTTTCACCTGCGTAAATGCAGTGTCTAAGTATAGTTCATCTAAAGAAGTGTCTGCTGCTACTCCGAGAGCTGTACGCATAGCTGGCGAATCAAGAACGACCTTGTTCAGCTCTGGCAACACTTGATTTAGAATACTAGTATAATCTGATACAAAGACTTCTGGAGTATAAAGAAGGTCTAACCCCTTGATACTATACTCAGCAATACCTTGGTTGACGAAATCTCCCTGATAAGATATTTCTAGGTAGTCAATGGTATTGTCCATGTAGTGAAGCATCAAACGATTGATTGCTGTTTTATTGCCATGGATATCAGTGATAACCTGGTCACCTTTCATCGGAACAACATCCAGTAGGTACTCCTTGTTCAACTTATGCTCTTTCGGAATCTTGTTCGCAAACGAAACAATGGTTTCTTTATTGTAGAAAGGAAGCAGTTTCTCCATATTTGCGTAAGAATATCCGCGGTCGAATTGAACATTTTTTTCCTCACCATAGTCGACAAAACGCGTATTTAGATTCGTGTCATCTAGGCTAGTCGTGATGTCCATAGCAGTCAGTTTTTCTTCCATTTCTTCTTGAGTAATTGTAGAAGTAACAAACTGATCGTTTTTCAAGGTTTCACTCTTAGCAACTTTATATGCTTGCGTAATGCGGTCGTTTTTGTAGCCCTGATCCCCAGAAATACTGTAAACATTTGTACCGCTAACATTACTGATCACATTATCAACTAAACCATTAAAGTAGTTCGAGCCGACCACTCCACCGATTTGACCGTTAGTGGTTGCATTATATACTTTTCCTGTCACATAAGATTTGGTAATTCGAGCATTGTTTTCTAGACGTCCAACCAAACCACCGATACGTTGTTCATTTGATCGTGCACCACTTATAATCGTTACATCTGCTTTACTTTGGCTAAGAAGAGATTCTCCTCCTTTAAGGCTTGAAACCAAACCACCTACGTTATAGGCTTTGATGTGTTGACTGTTAGATAGGATGGTACCCGTAAAGGAACTATTTGTAATCTTCGTATTGGTTCCATTAACTACTAGACCCGCTACGTTAGAGGCGTTTCCTACTACCGATACTCTCCCCTGAACAGAAACATCTGTGATTCGCGCATTCTCCGCATTACGTGCCAGCGCAGCCGAGTCATAGGTACCCACGATATTCACATCTTTAAAGTCGATATTGGTAATAGAAGATCCGTTCTTGAGGTTTTCAAATAAAGGTTTGGCTAGATTATAAATGGCGTATTGCTTACCATTATGACTACCTGTCAGGCTACCTGTGAAGTTCCCTTTGAGGTAGACATAATCTGCAGGTGCAAGACTAACCTCACTAGCATCCAAATCAGCTCCCAACACATAATTTCCTGCCATATTTCGCTTCATAGCGTCTACCAATCTAGCAAAGCTAGTGTAGACATTTTGCTGGCTTGGGACTGCCTTACTGATGTAGAAGTCGTGCCCAGACTTATAGCCCGTTTCACTTTCTTGGACGAGTTCAGGAAGGGTTACATTAACCTTATAGACTGCCTTGCCATCTTTCTCTGCTTCAGAAATGCTGTGAACTGGTAGGAGAATTTCCTTGGATTCGCTTGATTTGATCTTGACGAAGTAAGTAGACAGATCCGTAGGCATAGAGTTCATCGATACAAAGCGCTTGTATTGGTCGTTTTCTTTATGATAAAACTCAACGGAATCAATATCACGGAAGGCAATCTTCTTGTATTCTAGCTCAAAGTTACGACTGTCTGTTTCAAACTCAGTAAAGCTACCATTATCCAATTCATAAGTCAACTTGGTTTTCAAAGTGTAGCCTGTGTAGTAGTCTAGGTCGCCAATTTTCAAGCTGCCAGCAAAGTTGGTAATCGGAAGAGTGCGAATCAGCTGGTCTCCCTGGTACAATTCTGCAGTCGCTGAACGGAAGGACTGGGTCTGGTCTTCCAATCTATATTGGACCGTCACTGACTTATCATCAGCATTCTCAGTCAGACTTAGAATTGAAACAGTCGGCTTGACTTTAGGCACTCCATTTAGAGCTTCTTTGGCTTCTGTCAGGCTAGCAAGAACTTGGTTGACCTGTACTTGTGTAGCAGTCTGATTGTTCAAAACTCCCTCTGCCTTGGTCAATTCGTCAGTATAAGCTGTCTGCTTTTCTGAATCCGCATTCTTATATTTAACCGAGGTTTTAACCGTTGGATTTAAATCGTACTCAGTCTGAAGAGCTGTTTTAACAACTTCAAGACCACTTAATTGCGCCTTGGCTTGATTGATTTGTTCCACCAGTTGGTTGACTTCTGCTTGGCTAGCTTGAGATTGGCTCAGAATAGCTTGACCTGCCGTCAAAGCAGCATCATAGTTAGCTTGATGACTCTGACTATCGTTGAAATAACTGGCCTGAGCTTTAATCTGATCCGCTTCTGCCAAGAGATTATGCAGTGAAATTAAATCGAACTCCTCTAAAGCTTCCGCTTTTGGTGCATCATTTGGTACCATATTTGGTTTAGCTGTTCCGACTTTGACAATTTGCGTTACTGGAGCTAGGGTTTCCTCATTAGACAATTCTTGGCGATCGATTTCCTGACCGTTAGAGCTGTAAACACGAGTCTTAATCGTACGCTCACCTTGGACTCCTGGAGTCGCAATTTGACGAGCATCTCGAACCAATTCATCCGTTTCTTCTTCACGAATGTTAAAGTTGATTTTTTCAACGCGCGTTTCGTCAGTGTAAGTTAGCGGGTATTCTGGCAGAATATCTGCTTTCGGAGCTTCATTCGGTACCATGCTTGGTTTAGCTGTGCCGACTTTGACAATTTGCGTTACTGGAGCCAAGGTTTCTTCATTAGACAACTCTTGACGATCAACAACTTGACCGTTAGAACTGTAGACACGAGTCTTGATGGTCCGTTCGCCTTGAACGCCTGGAGTGGCGATTTGACGAGCATCACGAACCAATTCATCCGTTTCTTCTTCACGAATGTTAAAGTTGATTTTTTCAACGCGCGTTTCGTCAGTGTAAGTTAGCGGATATTCTG